>JAYKGU010000024.1:0-18369 GCA_035285585.1 Synechococcales cyanobacterium | reverse complement strand
GCGTCTCCGAGTGTCCCCCGGCGACGAACAATCCAAATATGAGATTTTGTTTGTCTCCAGGTTGCCTAAAGCATTGCCCTTTGATCTTTCCCTCTCGCTGGCCCAGGCCCGGTTTCAACACCTCTTAAGGTGTGTATATCGCTGCAAGCTGAGGTGGGGGTTTCAACCAATACCAGTGTACCAAAAGTCGCCCTAAAAGGGCGAGGCTTGTATCCCATTATTTTTGGTCATCCGTTTCGTCGTCGTAATCCAGATCTGTATCCTGGGAGGGATTCATTTCTTCCTTGAAGCCCCGCAGGGTTTTGCCCAATGCGCCGCCAATTTCGGGGATCTTTTTCGGCCCAAAAATCAACAGGGCCACAATGCCGATAATCGTTACTTCCGGCCAGCCTAAACCAAACATGCGCTCTCCTGATTGCTACTGCAAAAGGTCTGCCGTCATCATCTTCCCACGATCGGCGGAGTTGGCGCTTCCCAGGGCAAAGCCTTCGGCCACAGGTTTGGGTAATGGCTCAGAACAAAAAACGTGAAAGCCCTAACGGGTGACTGCAAAACCTTTCATGCCCTGCAAATCCTGGTACTCCACCACCACTTCCCGCA
This sequence comes from Synechococcales cyanobacterium, assembly GCA_035285585.1. GTDB lineage: Bacteria > Cyanobacteriota > Cyanobacteriia > CAKZMO01 > CAKZMO01 > JAYKGU01. The sequence continues at coordinate 17,769 of JAYKGU010000024.1, read as the reverse complement.
CCGCCGCCGCCGGTGGCCCCTTGTGACACCAGCGGATCATTTCTTCGACTTCCTTCTTTGGCCCTTCGAAGACTGCCTCCACCCGTCCGTCCCGAAGATTTTTCACCCAGCCGTTGACCTTCAATAAACTGGCCGTATCCCAGGTTGCCGCTCGATAGCCAACACCCTGAACCTTGCCAGATACAAAGACATGAACGGACACCTGCGTTTCTGGAATGGACATAGGTCAATCTACCTAACTGCCTGCATGGATGAATGATCATAGCTCCTGTTGCCCAGTTCGGGAACCCGTACTTCCTGCCGAGTTGCGATCGCCATTTTTCATTCGCTAAATTAGCACTCGTGAGCGGAGAGTGCTAAACTGAGTGCTGGCTTGGGGAGTCCGCTGAGTGACCGAGCTTTTCTCCGATCAGGCTTCGATGAGTGTGGCTCAAGCGCAGCGAGATGCCCAGGGGCTGAGTCCCCCCGTCGAAGCAGCGGCACCAGGTTCCGTCTCACAAGTTTTTGCTTGATTGTTTCCTCTGTTTATTTCTCTGGAGAGATTACCGTATGGCAGCTGTAACCCTGAGTGTTTCAACCGTTAAGCCGCTGGGCGATCGCGTTTTTGTCAAGGTTGCTGCATCTGAAGAGCGGACCGCAGGCGGTATCCTGCTCCCTGACACCGCCAAAGAAAAGCCCCAGGTGGGCGAGGTGGTGCAGGTCGGCCCTGGAAAGCGCAACGACGATGGCTCCCGTCAGGAGATGGAAGTCAAAGTGGGCGACCAGGTGCTCTATTCCAAGTACGCTGGCACCGACATCAAGCTGGGCAACGACGAGTACGTACTGCTGTCTGAGAAAGACATTCTGGCAGTGGTTTCCTAGTCCCATCTGATATTTGGGTTAAACTCTGAGCTTTTCGGTCTGGGCGATCGCCCGGTCTGAATGCTCAGTCTGGATTTTCGCGATTGGTGGTTCGCTCCGTCGAGCCATCTGCGGTTTACCTTCAGTCAATCTTCATTCCAACTAGATTCGTGAAAAACTATGGCTAAGCGCATTATCTACAACGAAGATGCCCGTCGTGCACTAGAGAAAGGGATCGACATTCTGGCCGAGGCTGTGGCCGTGACCCTCGGCCCCAAAGGTCGTAACGTAGTGCTGGAGAAAAAGTTTGGTGCGCCTCAAATTATCAATGACGGGGTGACCATCGCCAAGGAAATTGAGCTAGAAGACCACATTGAGAACACCGGTGTGGCCCTGATCCGTCAGGCTGCCTCCAAGACCAACGACGCCGCTGGGGACGGTACCACCACTGCAACGGTGCTGGCCCACGCCATCGTCAAGGAAGGTCTGCGCAACGTGGCTGCCGGTGCCAATGCGATCGCCCTCAAGCGCGGGATCGATCGCGCCACCGCCTTCCTGGTCGACAAAATTGCTGAACATGCCCGCTCCGTAGAAGACTCCAAGTCCATCGCTCAGGTCGGCACCATCTCCGCTGGTAATGACGAAGAGGTCGGCCAGATGATTGCCGAGGCTATGGACAAAGTCGGTAAAGAGGGCGTCATCTCCCTGGAAGAAGGTAAGTCCATGACCACCGAACTGGAGGTTACGGAAGGGATGCGCTTCGACAAGGGCTATATCTCCCCCTACTTCGCTACCGACACCGAGCGCATGGAAGCAGTGCTGGATGAGCCATTCATCCTGCTCACCGACAAGAAAATCACCCTGGTGCAGGATCTCGTGCCCGTGCTGGAGCAGGTAGCCCGTGCCGGTCGTCCTCTGGTCATCATTGCTGAAGACATCGAGAAAGAAGCCCTGGCTACCCTGGTGGTAAACCGCCTGCGGGGTGTGCTGAACGTAGCTGCCATCAAGGCTCCTGGGTTTGGCGATCGCCGCAAGGCCATGCTGGAAGATATGGCCGTACTCACCGGCGGTCAGGTGATCACCGAAGACGCTGGCCTGAAGCTGGATGCTACCAAGGTGGAAATGCTGGGTAAGGCCCGCCGCATCACCATCACCAAAGACAACACCACCATTGTGGCGGAAGGCAATGAAGCAGCCGTAAAGGCTCGCTGCGAGCAAATCCGTCGTCAGATGGAAGAAACCGATTCTTCCTACGATAAAGAGAAGCTGCAGGAGCGGCTGGCCAAGCTGTCCGGCGGGGTTGCCGTCGTCAAGGTGGGCGCGGCCACTGAAACTGAGATGAAAGATCGCAAGCTGCGCCTGGAAGACGCCATCAATGCCACCAAAGCGGCGGTGGAAGAGGGCATCGTTCCCGGTGGCGGCACCACCCTCGCCCACCTCACCCCCGATCTGGAGTCCTGGGCGAACGCCAACCTCACGGGTGAGGAACTGACCGGGGCCATGATCGTCTCCCGTGCCCTCACCGCGCCCCTGAAGCGCATTGCTGAGAACGCTGGCCAAAATGGGGCCGTAATCGCTGAGCGCGTCAAAGAGAAAGAGTTCAATGTGGGCTACAACGCTGCCGATGGTACCTTCGTCGATATGTTCGAAGCGGGTATTGTTGACCCAGCGAAAGTGACCCGCTCTGCTCTACAAAATGCGGCTTCCATTGCTGGCATGGTGCTGACCACCGAGTGCATCGTAGCCGACCGACCCGAGCCGAAGGACAATGCGGCGGCGGGTGCAGGCGCTGGCATGGGCGGTGACTTTGATTACTAAGGTCAACCTGTAAGGTGGGCAGTGCCCACCCTACTGTGAGATCGACTACTGTGAGATTAACCATTTGAATGCGATCGCTTCTTTCGGGGCGATCGCATTTCTTTTGGGAATTCTGGGAATACTCCAACCCAACGACCTGGTTGACTGACAAAACTTTTGCAACCCTCATTCTGCCGTAGTGGTCTGACACGACTAATTTGATGGAATAGGCGTAGGGTGGGCATTGCCCACCAGTCAAAAGTTTGACGCGATCGCCCAATGCACTATTTTAGACTTGTCTTACCAGTAGGATGGGTTAGCGCCAGCGTAACCCATCGCAACCCTTACTGGTGTTGGGTTAACTCCTTCGGAGACGCTATGCGAACGCGTTGCTCAACGCCAACCTACATCGGGTCTTTTGTCAGTCAACCAGCTTAGGTACTGTGTGCAGCGTCTACAAAACTACACTAATTGCGTGAGTCCTAAGTGGGGAATAAACAGGAGCTAAAGAAAAGTCGCCCCGTTGTCACCTGGATGACACAAAGGGGAGCTAAGTTGATGGGACAAATCACCAAAGGAGTTGCCCATGGCTAGCCGCGCCCAATTTGCGATCGCCATCCTCACGGCCCTATATCTGCTTTATTTGCTGAAAACAGTTCTGGGTATCAATCTGTCCCACCGATACTCTGCGCCAAAGGTATTGAAGACACCCATCGCTAACCTCCGGCACTGGGGCTAATGGAAGCAGCAAACTTGCTGTTAAAGGGTTTGAGCAATTTATACAGTTAGGCGGTTTTGTGGGAGCGCAGTGCCTGCAAGGCCACCTAAAACCCCAGGGCGCTGCACACACTGGGTAAGTCCTGTACTTACTTATTTGGTTTCAAGGCTGCGAAATCTGACCATCCGGACGCGCCACTGGGTATATGTAAAACTAAGCAGAGCAAATAACTTGCTGTTTATTGCTGCAAAGGCGATCGCCCTTTTCGGCAGCGAATGCCCCCACTCGTTCCAACAGGGAGCGAACTGTTCCCACTTCCCGTTATCGCTAAGGCTATGGTAATGATCCGAGGAGTGACGGCATGAAGAGTGCCCAATGCCCCCTGCTGCAGTCAATTGTTTCCTCCAACTTCTCGAATTCCCCCATCCTCCAAAACCCACCCCGCCTGTTGCCAGCCGCGCTTCCCCCTTCCCTGCCTGCTTTCCCCACAACCTGGGCGATCGCAGGGATTACCCTGTCCCTAACTTCCGTCGCGATTGTGCAGGCGCTCCAGCCCCCTCAGACCTATGAGGGCACGGTTCGATTTGCCATTAGTTCGCAGGCACAGGCGGTTCCCCCTGACCCTGGTGATTGGGAAACTGCAGGTACAAACGTCTTCGGCCCGGTGGATGGCCAAATACCAGTCCAACCGTGGCAATATGCCGATTTTCTTGGCCTTGCCCGCCAGCATCTCCAGGCCCAGGGCAGCGGCCTGTCTGATCGAGATTTGCTGCAAAATCTGCAAATTCAAATTCATCCAGAGGCCGGCACCCTGGAGGTTCACTACCAGGGCACCCAGGCCGATCAGGTTTACCAGGTTCTGGAACACCTGGCCCAGTCCTACGCTGCCGTTGGTTCAGATTGCTCCCTGCAGAGCTGCCGCACCCTGCGGTTTGTGGAGTGGCAGATGATGGCGACCGAGCAACGCCTGCAGCAGTTGGAGGCGGAGGTTACTCACTTTCAGCAGCAGTACGGGTTCCAGCAGCCGGAGGCCCAGCGAGAGGCGATCGCCCAGTCTATTCAGGCTTTACGCCAGCAGCAACAGGAACTGGCCCGCCAGCTTGAGAGTGCCCGCCATGACCTGCAAGCTAAGAATGAAGCCATGGGTTTTGCTGCCGATGATTCCATTGCCAACCTGGTGCTCCAGGAATTTTTGGACTATGGAGCGGCCCTGGAGCAATGGCAGCGGCTGGATCTGGAAATTATGAAACTAAATCTTCAGCAACCGCCGCAGACTGCCCGGATGTCGGCTTTGCAGCGCCAACACCAGCGGCTCTCTAGCCAGCTCCGCCAGGAAATTACCCAGGCAGCCCAGGTGCCGATTCCGATGATGCCCACGCCTATCTTCGCGGCAGTGGATGCCCAGCCCGCTCGCGCTGATCACCTGGAATCATTTCTGGTCAGTGCCCACCAGGTCAATTTGCTGTTGCAGCGACAGGCTGTCCTCAACCGTTTGGAGCAAATGACAGCGGGGCAAATGCAGCAGTGGCAGGCCCTTGCAGAGCGTCAAGCTAAACTGCAGAGTCGGGTTAATGACACGCAGGCTGCCCTGGCCCTATATCAGTCTCAAATTGCCACCCTCCAGCACTATCAAGATCTGCGGGCGAACTGGCAGATTGTTTCGGCCCCTGAACTGGTGGAGCGGCCTCCGCGCCTTGCCTGGTCTAACTGGTTGCCTGCTAGCGGTAATGGGATGCTCAGCTCCTTGCTGATTCTGGGCAGTACGATCAGCATTGGGGCGATCGCCCTTTCCTATGTACCCAAGGCGCTACCTTCCAAAATTCGGGAAGGCGGGTTGTAAACCTATGGGGATGTGGGTGCCGGGAAATGGGAAGCAGGGCTAACCGGGGGCAACCATCAACGGCATTGGGGCAGGTGCGGTACCATGAAAAGCAATGGTTTTTAGGAACTGGCTATGGGTTTACTTGACCGCTTTTTTCGGGCGCTGCGGGCCAACCTGAACAGCCTGATCGGTCAGGCTGAAGATCCTGAAAAAATCCTGGAACAGACCGTCATGGAGATGGAGGACGACCTCATCCGGTTGCGGCAGGCGGTGGCCCAGGCGATCGCCACTCAAAAGCGCACCGAACGACAGGCATCCCAGGCCCAAAACACCGCCCAGGAATGGTATCAGCGGGCGCAGTTGGCTCTCCAGAAGGGGGAAGAAGCCCTGGCTCGCGAAGCCCTGACCCGGCGCAAAACCTACCTGGATACGGCCAACACCCTCCAGAGCCAACTGCAGCAGCAGGGCGACATTGTGGGCAAACTCCGGCAAAATATGGTCACCCTCGAAGGTCGGCTAGCGGAGGCAAAGACGAAAAAGGATATGTACATTGCCCGTGCTCGTTCGGCAAAGGCTTCGCAGCAGCTTAATGAAATGTTAGGGGGCGTCAGCACCGACAATACCCTTGCCGCTTTTGAGCGGATGGAACAGCGGGTGGCCGAAATGGAAGCTCAGGCTGAGGCCGTGGAAGAACTCAGCAGCGGCAGCGACTTAGAGAAGCGGTTTGCGGCCCTGGAGGCTGGCAGCGACGTGGATAGCGAGCTGGCCGCTTTGAAGGCCCGGATGACAGGCTCCGACCCGGCCCTGCTGCCCCCTGATGAATCAGCCCAACGTGAGGGTTAGGGCTGGACGCATGCCTGCTCATCCTCAGAGGCACAGCCTTCTGACAGGGTAGACTGCACGGGGTGGCGCAGTTGTACCGGCTGTAGCCCAGTATCCTGCATGAGCCAGAGGGTCGTGCTTCCTAAAACCACCACGGTGCCCACCAGCATTCCCATGAGGAGCCGCACCTGGGTGCGTAGCCGCTTAATTTCTTGACTGGCCTGGTAGGTTGACGGCGAGGGGGGGAGCGATCGCGCTACACCTTGTGCCCCACTCCCTTGCGTGCTGCTCCCTTCAGAACGATAGAGATCCACCACAGGTGAAGGTGCCTCTTCCGCAATCTTTTTGCCCAGGGGCTTGGCCTGCTGTTCAAAGGACAGTTTTTTGGTAAGCCAGTCGGTAATGATCTGCGGACAGTTGCGCTTAAACCAGTAAAACGCCACTACCCTGAAGACGGGTTTCGACATTGACGCGATTGACTTACTGACGCGATTGAGGGGAGGAGACGGCACCTTTTTATTGATTAATTTAACCGAGCCAACATCATAAAGGCAGTCGATAATCAGCTTGATGGTGGTTTCCTGGCTACGGGATAGGTGTTCCAGCAGCAGGAGCACATCCTGCATGCGCTCGGCCTCCAGCCGTTCTTCTTGTAGGGGTGTTGGCGCTTTCATTTTTATAGAAGTTTGCTTGATAGTAAATTAACAGTCGCGGGATGCCCTGAGGTACCCGTATAAAGTTTGAGGGATGCACCGAGCGAGGAATCAAGCGTCTCCGTAGAAATCGCCCATGGGTCTACCTGCGGCCTCCTCTCGACAATGCCACCATAGGCTCAAAGGAGCGAAGGATGGCAGTTTTTACTGCTCCAACTTTATTATGACCGCTAGTAGGGCTGCAATCCTGGTCTTTCAACTTTGCCAACGTTGAATCTATCTAAGGGTGCAGATAAATATTGCATCAACCCTCATAGAAACTACGGCGGAATATGCTAGATACCCCTCCAGGGATTCCCGCTTTAAGTGGGACAAGATTAGCAAGCAATATGTTCAGACCCTTACCTCTCCTCAGAGTCAACTGAGGGTTGTGACTAAGATTTAGGGCTGCCTGTCAGCGACGTTCCATCGCATCAGCAGGTCGGTGGCTGCCTGCATGGGGTCAACTGCGACCCACCCCTCTGCCGTGGATTGATGCACCTCAAAGTGGAGATGGGGGCCGGTCGAGTTGCCGGTGCTGCCCACCCAGCCGATGACCTCCCCCTGTTCTACCCAGGTTCCTGGCGGTACGGCAATTTTGGAGAGGTGGGCATAGAGCGTGCGCTGGCCCAGCTCTGAATTTTCCAGGACAACGGTCAGGCCATAGCCATCTAAGTAATCGCTGGTTTCTACCCGTCCGGCTACCGATGCAATCACGGGGGTACCCATGGGTGCGCCAAAATCTACCCCAAAGTGGAAGCGGCGATCGCCATAGATTGGGTGGGTACGCCAGCCAAAGTTAGAGGTGATGGCCGCCGGAATGGGCAGGGGCACAATCATCCGTAGCCCACTGGAGGGCTGCTGGTTGTAGGCAACTCGGCTCAGCCACTCATAGCCCGCTACGGTTGTGAGGGTGCGTCCGCCAATATTGGGTTGACTGGTTTCGCAATTGCTGGCTGCGGTCTGCGACTGCCAGCTCAGGGGTGGCGGGGCGGCGGATTCAGGCGGCGTATAGGCCATCAGGGAGGGGGGCTGCTGACCTACCCCCGCCGCCAGGGAATCATCAATGGCGCGGCGGTTTTCCTGCGATCGCACCGTGGGGGGCTGCTGGCCAATGCCCACCGCAGGCGTTCCTCCCTGAGGGGGCATCGGTTCTGGGGCGGCAGGAATGCAGCGATCGCCCACCTGTAGCGACGAGAGCCGTGACAGTAACCAGTCGTTGCGGTCGGCACTGCGGGCAATGCTGCGGGCCAGATCAGAGGTTGGTTCTACAGTACGGGTTTGCACTCCCACCAGGTTCAATTCGGCGTCAATAGGTGCCAGGGGGCGAAACTGTCCACCTACCGATTGCTCAATCGTGGCCAGCAGGGCCTCCCGCTCTTCGCTAGAGAGGATGGGGTTTTGGGCAAGCTGCCGTGCTTTGGCAAAGTCGCGAGCGGCGATCGCCTGTCGTGCCGATTCAATAAGATTCTCGCGAAACTGGGCTTCCCGCAGGGGGCGATCGCGCGCCACCAGGGTTGCCAACTGCTGATCCAGCCAATCCTGGGTAGACTCTACTTCCTCGCCGGTCTGGGCTGCAGTGGGAGTGGGAAGATTGTCCGGCGTGGCATTCTGATCCACGAGTTGGGTCGGAGCGCTCTCCTGAGGGGCTGATGGATCGGCCACGATGGCGGGAACTGAGTTGCTCTCTGCCGCAGCACTTGGAGGAGTTTCTGGGTTGGACGCCCCTTCTTCAAACAAAAGCTGGACTGGAATCTCGATCGCGCCCTGGCTACCGTCTTCGGCAAAGTGGGGCGCTGTGTCAATTTGGGAAGGTGGAGCGATCGCTGGCGTCGGCTCCAGATTGGCCGGAGAGCTGTTCGGCGGCAGGGCAGTGGGTGGTGAAGGCAGCGCTTGGATCGCTGGCAGAATGGGGATTTGGGTCTGGGCGTATTCCCGCTCAGTGGTAGGTTCGGGCGAAATGACCGCCGTGGAGGACGTGGGTAAGTCAGGGGCATCGGTGGACTGGCGATCGCCCGATGGTGTTGGGGGGGACGGTGCCAGCGAATAGGCACTCAGTGGTACAGCGGCATCCAGGGCCGTAGATGTGAACACCGCAGTGGTCAGGAGATGTCCAGTGGGCTTAAGAAAGCGCTTCATAAAGCTAAGACAGGTGCGTGAGGAGGAACAAGGAACGTGATGCGAATTGTCTCCCCAAAGACTACAGCCTATCCGTAGAAGCATCAGGATAAATCCATGGCAAGCTTGAATGTGCCAATTTTTTCTGCGTAATCCCTAGATACGCGGAACGAATTGGGTACATTCACGGTCTGAAAAATGAATTTGTGTGTGGGGCAAATGGCCATTTGCCCCTGCGTCAGGACGGTCTATTCGTCCTTGCCCTCCACCCGCATGGGAGGTTCCACGGCAAAGTTATCTAGCCGTCCGGCCTCATCGATCACATAGCCATCGGTGGTTTTCATGCCGCTGCCTGCTTCCTGACGGGCTTCGGCTTCTACCTGACGACGATTGCGCTCCACATTGGCGTCGGTGGGAATTTCGGCATCAGGGGGATTGACGTCCGTATTTTGTGCCGTTTGCACGCCCCATTGACTGCCGGATGCGCCGCGACCCGGTTCAGCTGTGGTGGGGTCACCCGGCGTATTGCGATTATGGTCATCAGCCATGCTGTTGTCCTCCAATTGAGGTTTTCATGCCAAGACCATACCCCGATCGCTTCAGTGGGCACGTCCCCCACAGGTGGAAATCTGCGGTGGAGACGGCTCTGCCTGGAGGCGGGATCGCCGACTATGGCGTTACGCTTTCGCGTTAAGACATTCAAGAGGTGTGGAACCCCCGCGTCGCGGGGGTTCCACACTCAAACCTCAGCCCGTAGGGCTATACAGTCGTTCCTGGTGCTGTCAGTCCAGATCAATCTCGTGCCGCCAGACGGGAGCGATCGCCCCCATTGCTCGCCCAAATACCTTCACCTTAAGATCCCTCGCCCCCACCAGCCGCAACTCACTGCGGAGCAAAATCTGCATCATCTCGGCATCGGGGACGGGATTGGCTTCGAAAATCACCTGAAGCGTCCCCGCTTCAATCCAGCCAACGGTGGCGGTGGTGCCCAACAGCCGCAGACTGCGCTGGAGCCGGGTCGTGAGGCGGCTTACTACGACGCGCTGAGTCATGGTGGATGGGGGGGGGACTGGTGGGGTGGGTGGATGGGAGTCGGGTGGATGGGAGTCGGGTGGATGGGAGTCGGGTGGGTTGGAGGTGGGTGGGTTGGAGTCGGGTGGATGGGTTTCGGGTAGGGTTGGCTTCGGGGGGCGGGGGGGGAGGCCGTATTCTTTAAAAACGGGAGTGATGTCTTCGGGGAGGATGGTCGTCAGGGTTTCGTCGGTCATCATGGCGATGCTGGCTAGCCGGTTGGCCTGGGTCTCGACGATTTTCTCAAACAGGTTGCGGACGAGGCGACCGTTGCCAAAGGTGCGATCGCGCGTCTCGTAAAGGTGCTGAAACAGGTATCGCAGTTCGTCGTGGGTCGCCTCTTTTAAATGGAAATGGCTGTCTTTGCAGAACTTGGCGAAGATCTGCAGCAAATCCTCTGGCTCGTAGTCGTCAAAGTAAATGTAGCGGTTGAAGCGAGACTTGAGGCCGGGGTTGGACTCGATAAAGGTGGACATCTCATCGGTGTAGCCTGCGACGATGACAACGAGGCGATCGCGATGATCCTCCATGCGCTTCAACAAAATGTCGATGGCTTCCTGGCCAAAGTCACTGCCGGAAGCACCGCTGGGCTTTAGAGCATAGGCTTCGTCGATAAACAGCACTCCGTCCAGCGCCGACTCCACCAGTTCGGTCACCTTCTCTGAGGTTTGACCCACATAGCCCGCCACCATCCCCGCCCGATCGGTCTCCACCAGGTGCCCCTTTTGCAAAAATCCCAGATCTTTGTAAATTTTGCCCAACAGTCGGGCCACCGTCGTCTTTCCCGTTCCCGGTGGGCCGCAGAACACGGAGTGGAGGGAGATGGGCGTTGTCACCATACCCCGCTGGGTTCGCAAGGTCTGCACCTTCAAGAAATTGATGAGGGTCAGGATTTGTTCCTTAACCGCTTTCATCCCAATCAGCTTGTTCAACTCTGCCAGCACATCGTCCGTGCTCTGGGTGGTGGTCACGGAAGCGAAGGAATAACTCTCTGACTGACGGTTGCGCATGTACGCCTGATACTCCCTGGATTCCTCGTAGGTATGCAGCATTTTCCAAATCTGCGCCAGGGCTTCAATTTCCTGCGGAGAAACCTGGTCGTCGATTTTGATAATCACCTGGGTGAAGCGGTACAGCGCGTTGACGGTGCGCTCCAGGCAGTTTGTGCCGTTGCGCTCGTCAATGCGGTTGAGGATGGCAGGTAGCACCAGGTAATCCAGTTTGGTCTCAGGTTTATCTTCTGTCAGGGTCAGCAAAATTTTGCGGGTTTTCTCCTCATATTCGTGGCGAATTCCCGAATCGCTTTCCCATTGCTGTTGAGCCACCCGCAACTTAGTAGCATCCTGCTTCACCCTTGCGTAAACGAGCAGAAAGGCCAGGAGCTGATTAGAGGAAATTTGACCATTGGCCCACCCACAGATGCGAATGATCTTGGCCAGATCTGCCAACATAAAGATAGTAAATCTGTCGCCCCGCGACAGCAGAGGAGCCACCGTCTTGTAGAGCAAATCAGCCTCTTTTTTGATCTCCCTGCTATTCACCTCCGCCGTTACCTCCGCTTCTATTCATTCACTTGTCATTCACTTGTATGGATTGGCCTGGATTTCACCCAACTGCTGCGCCTGGGATGAACTCGTAGGGGCAAATGGCCATTTGCCCTTACCCGTAGGATTGGCATACGCGCTTTGGCACATGCGCTGTTGATACCGCTAATCAGCATCGCGCCTGAGCTGAACCCGCTAGCTTTGGGCAAAAGTTGGGCCAGTCTTGAGCATCGCTCCCATCAATGGGATGATGAAGCCTGGTTGAACTTAGTGGTTCGGCTCAGTGCTTTACTCAGTGGCTCCACTCAGTTATAGCCGCTCTCCCTTAAAGTTCCCGCCTGGGGCCAAAAGCCACCGGCCTTGAGGAGTGGTCTACCTGTCTCCTGGTTCGTATCCTTGCTGGCAGCAGTGCTGCCCCAGATTCGCTACACTCAAAGCGTTAAATTCCCTAACCTACCGCGTTCAGAGCGCAAGGCCATGTCTCCCCTGACTCGGCTCCCCAATTCCGACCTGCTGCGCCAGATCATTGTGGCGATCGCCATCATTACGGCCTTTGCCGTCAATGTCTGGTCTAACCTGTTTCCTATCAACGGCGAGACCATCGGCGAAATTTCCAACACCCTGTTTCGGGATGTGCTGATCACCCCTGCTAACTATGCCTTCATCATTTGGGGCGTGATTTACCTGGGGCTGTTTAGCTTCGCCGCCTATCAACTGCGTCCGGCCCAGCGGCAAAATCCTCGCCTGCGGCGCAGCGCCTACTGGCTGGTGGTGGCCTGTGTGGCCCAAACCATTTGGGTTTTTCTCTTCCTCTCCCGGCAGTTTGTCGGCTCGTTATTGTTGATGCTGGTGATTTTGCTGGCGCTGATCGCCCTTTACCTGGGGCTGGGCATTGGCACTGAGCGCACCTCGGCAGAAGAACGGCTGCGGCTCCAGTTGCCCATCAGTATTTATCTGGGCTGGATTTCGGTGGCCACGGTGGTCAATGTGGCGATCGCCCTCTACAGTCTCGACTGGAACGGTTGGGGCATCGCCCCCCGTGGCTGGACGGCCATCCTGATCGGGGTTGCTGCCCTGATTGCCATTGGCGTTTTGCTAACGCGGGGGGATACGGCCTATGGCGGTGTGTTCATCTGGGCCATCCTTGCCATTGGTGTACGGCAGGCCAGCCAGCCCTGGATTTTGGGAACGGCGATCGCCGCAGTGCTCGTGCTGGCGGTGCTGGTGGCACGGAACTGGCGCGTGGGCTTCCCGGCCCATTCACCTTAGAATCAATCTAAGGGAAATCTGAAGGACAGATGAAGACGTATGAATATTCAAGACGGATTTGTCGGCACCGTGGGCAACACACCGCTCATCCGACTCAACAGCTTTAGCGACGCCACGGGCTGCGAAATCTTAGGTAAGGCAGAATTTTTGAACCCAGGGGGATCGGTCAAAGACCGGGCTGCACTCTACATCATTAAAGACGCCGAAGAAAAGGGGCTGCTTAAGCCAGGGGGCACCGTGGTTGAGGGCACAGCAGGTAACACGGGCATCGGCTTAGCCCACATCTGCAACGCCAAGGGCTATCGCTGCCTGATTATCATTCCCGAAACCCAGTCCCAGGAAAAGATGGACATGTTGCGCACCCTGGGGGCGGAGGTGCGCCCGGTGCCCGCTGTCCCTTATCGGGACCCCAATAACTACGTCAAGCTCTCGGGCCGGGTGGCGGCAGAGATGGAAAACGCCATCTGGGCCAACCAGTTCGATAACCTCGCCAATCGCCGCGCCCATTACGAAACCACTGGCCCCGAAATCTGGGAACAGACGGATGGGAAAGTCGATGCCTGGGTGGCCGCTACGGGAACCGGGGGCACCTTCGCAGGCGTCTCGTTGTTCCTGAAGGAAAAAAATCCCAACATCCGCTCGGTGGTAGCCGACCCTTTGGGCAGCGGTCTCTACAGCTACGTTAAAACTGGCGAAATCACCACCATGGGCAACTCCATCACCGAGGGCATCGGCAACAGCCGCGTCACTGCCAATATGGAGGACGTGCCCATTGACGACGCTATTCAGATTGACGACAACGAAGCCCTGCGCGTCATTTACCAGTTGCTTTACCAGGATGGCCTGTTCATGGGAGGGTCAGTAGGGATTAACGTGGGAGCTGCCGTCGCCCTCGCCAAGCAGATGGGGCCGGGTCACACCATTGTCACCGTCCTCTGCGACAGCGGCGCACGTTACCAGTCCCGCATCTTTAATCCAGAATGGCTAACGGCCAAAGGCTTTGATATGACAAAGTTTGACCTCCGGTAGGCGACACGACAGCGGAATTTTTTTATCCTGATCGAAGTCGCTGCCGCAAAATTGCTTTGTCTAACTTGTCTAACTTGCCTGACTTGTCTAACCGTTGCGTTCTCGTTTGCCAAAATCGTACCTGCAAGAAAGGCGGGGCCGCCACCGTCCTGAGCGCTTTTCAAAGCCATGCCCCCGCAGATGTCAATGTGGTAAGCAGCGGCTGTCTGGGGCAGTGTGGCAATGGCCCGATGGTACTCGTGCTGCCGGATGAGGTGTGGTACTGCCGGGTGCGTTCGGATGAAGTGTCTGCCATTTCCCAGGGCCATCTGCGCGAGGGCCGCCCCGTTCAATCCATGCTTTACCCGAAATATCACCCCCGACGCTGAGGGATGGGGCAGTCTTTCTCGTCAAAACTAACGTGGTTGCGCTCGACTTTAAGCCGTTATTCTAAGCGTATGTAAAACGCTTGTAAATTCGCGCAAAATTTGATGAAGTTCAATTATCTGCCGGGGCGGTGCTGGCAAAACGCTATAGACTTTCGAAAAAAATTAACCGGATGGCTGGATAAACTTCAGAATTATTTTATAATCCACCGGCTTATGCTCGATACTAAGTAGAACTGCATTGAAAAACGAAGGTTAGAAAACCGGGGGAGCGCCCCACCGGGGCGCTCCCCCGGTTTTCTAACATGAATTTAATTGTGCTGACCTACTTATTGGTTCTTCTAGTGCTCAAAAACATTGACCGACGCATATTTGCCATCACTATTCGCGCATCTTTATTCATTTAGTGCTGTTTAGTCTTGTGATTGACAGGCTGGGGAAGGGAGGGCCGTTGCCTGTCGTTTTGCCGCCATTCAGTCGAGGGAGAATGGGATGAAAGATCCATTCGATGACTATCGAGAAACGTTTGTTCCTGAGGCAGATCAGGCCCCTGACCCTTCAGGTTCAGATCTGGCTGACCAGGGGAGTGCTGATTCCTATTACGAAACCGGAGTCAAGCTTCACCGTTTGCGGGAGTACGGCGCTGCCCGTGCCGTCTTTTCCCAGGCGTTAGCCCTATATCAAGCGCTGGCAGATAGGTTGGGAGAAGCCAGAAGCCTGGATGGCCTTGGCCTGGTGGAATATAGCATGGGCAACTATCAGCAGGCCATTCAGTTTTCCTTATTGAGCCTGGAGCGATCGCGACAAACGGGCGATCGCCACACCGAGCGTCAGTCCCTCGCCAACCTGGGAAATGCCTATCGCCATTTAGAGGACCTCGACCGGGCAATTGACTACAAACAGCAAAGTCTGGCGATGGCCCGCGACCTGAAGGACTGGCGGGGCGAGGCAGCGGCTCTGAGTAACCTGGGCATGGCCTATAAGGTCAAAAGTGAGTACGAGCGGGCGATCGCCTCCTATCAAGAAGCGCTAGACCTGGTGCGCCGCCATCAGGATCGCTCTATGGAGGGCCAGATCCTTCGGAATTTGGGAAATACTTACCACACCATTGGCGACTATGCCAAAACCATTGAGTGCTACCTGCTGCTGCGGCACATCATGCAGGAGTTGGGCGACTATAAAACCGAGCTACATATTCTCAGAAACCTGGCCAGCGTCTCCTACTCCGCTGGAGACCACGCTGCCGCCATTCAGTTTCATCAGGAGCGGCTGGCGATCGCCCAGAAGCTGGGGGATTACCGCAACGCGATGCAGGCCCTCGAAAGCCTGGGGCTGATTTATGATGCCATCAGCGACTATCCCCAGGCCCTCCAGTGTTACGAACAGCGCCTTGAACTGGCTCAAAACCATCAAGACGTGCAGCTAGAGAAGCAAGCAGTGCGTAGTTTGAAAAGCCTTTGCTACGCCATTGGCGACTATGCCCGTGCCAGCCGCTACTCCTTACCGGAACCGGCAGGCTCAGTGAGTTAGATCGCGCCCTACCTTACGACGAAGCTTCACCGGAAGAATTCGATATTGTTTCGAAAGTAGGCAACCTGGGAATCTAGTCCGCGCGATCGCAACCTCAGGGACAAGGTTTCTGCTCCAGAGCGCTCTCGGAAGCTCCCTGCAAAGATATAAAGACCTCGACGCGATCTGGCAAATCGCGCGCTAGATACTTCTAGCCGAGCCGTCTGTAACTTATCGCTGTCGTCTTCGTCGGCTGGAATAACTACAACATAGGGGCCAGTGCTAATTCCAGTATTCGAAGCTAAAGATTCAATTACAGGGACACCAAGAGCTGTCCAGGTCTCAGGGCCGACAATTCCGTCCACCGTGAGACCTCGAGAACGTTGAAATCGTCTAACCGCATCAGAGGTTTCTGTCCCGAAATTACCATCAATCCCTCCGAAATAAAATCTCTCATTTCTCAGACGCTGTTGTAGCTCCATTACATCTGAGCCGCGATTACCTTGTTGTAGATCGCGAGTACCCGCTGTTCCGTCGTAGTAAAAATCGGCAACGACCGATGTAGCTCCAGAAACAGTAGAGTTTCTAGAGAGTAGAGCAGCTTCAGTATTAGGGCCATAAATCCCATCAGGATTTAGACCCACTGAGCGCTGGAACGCAATTACAGCCAACTCGGTCTGTATGCCATACCTTCCATCAATAGACCCTTCGTATAATCCTATATCCTGTAGGGCACGTTGGAGCCTACGCACTTGCGGTCCCTGATCGCCAGAAGCTAGAATTTGCCCTGGCTGTAAGATGAAGTTTTCTGCCAGTGCTGTTTCTGTCAAACCAATAAAACCCAGAGAAACTAGCACGAGTGCCAGCGGCAGAGGGGCAGTGCGGGCGAGGCAATGAGAGATCGAGCTGGAATAAACTGCAAAGACAGATGAGCTGAAGCCAGGATTAGGTGAATGTGGATCTTCAAACGCCAGAGCGGCATGGAGATAGGCGAAGGTTTCCATGAGCAAGTCAGGGGTCAGGTCATTTGGGAAGCGAGCGGACAGATTAGACCGACGGGCAGATTAGAACGATTAACCGCCAATATAACCGCTACTTTAGCCGATTATGTTCTCCCAAACGTCTAATTCGATAGAAATCTTCGCTGTCGTAAAGCTTCGTAGAGCACCAGGGCCGTGGCGATCGCCGCATTCAGCGACTCAACCCCCGCCGCCTGCGGAATGGTGATATGCCGATCGGCCAGGGCCGCCAGCTCTGGAGACAGCCCAGATCCCTCATTGCCAATGAGCAGCAGGCTTGGCACCGTGAAGTCAATATCCCAATAGGACTGGGTGGCCTGGGGCAGGGTGGCAATGATTTGTGTCCCCTGATGCCGCAGGGTGGCCACTGTCTCCCCCAAACGGGGACTGGTCACCATGGGCACTCGAAACCACTGACCGGCGGAGGCCCGCAGCACTTTGGGATGGTCGTAGTCTACACTATCGCCACTGAGCCAAACTTGATGTACGCCAGCGGCGGCGGCGGTGCGGATGATGGTGCCCAGGTTGCCCGGATCCTGTAGCGTCTCCAGGGCCAACCCCAGCAGGGCTGAACTTGGCTGGAGGGATGCCGGAGTTTGCCAGGGGTTTTGATTGGGTGAGGGCGATCGCTGCCCGGTGGCAACCACGCCATCGGGGGTAACGGTGGTGGCGATCGCCTCCATAACTTCCTGGCTCACCATTTCAGCCCGCTGGGCAAGCTGTGCCGCCCGCTGCCAAAGCTCGGGATGGCGATCGATCCAGGCGGGGGTAGCACAGACGGTGTCAAGGGGCCATGGCACCGCGCAGGCTGCTTCGAGTAGGTGGGTGCCTTCTACGAGAAAGAGCTGCTGACGCTGGCGCTCCTTGGCTCGATGCAGCTTACGCAACTGCTTGACCAGAGGATTTTGCAGGCTTGTTAGCATTTGCCTTGATGCGGAACCCGGGACTTGAACCCGGAAGTCTTTAACAGACACTAGAACCTGAATCTAGCGCGTCTACCAATTCCGCCAGTTCCGCAGACGGTGGATTGAAGTGAAGTGGTGAATTGCCCACGATTTACTATCTTTACGCAGAATCCTGAATCTGTCAACTCGTTCGGAAGATCTTTTTGGTCAGGCCGATCAGGTTAGGAAACTGTTGGGAACGGCACCACC
>JAYKGU010000023.1:0-8526 GCA_035285585.1 Synechococcales cyanobacterium | reverse complement strand
TCTTTGACTACATCCCGTCAGGGCAAAAGTTTGACATTGGGGGTGACCTGTTTCCCAAACTGGTCGAGTCGGGTGCCCCTTTCTACGGCATCTCGATGGACTTTGAGTGGGTAGACATTGGTAAGGTGCCCGACTACTGGCACGCCATCCGGAGTGTCTTGATGGGCGAAGTCAAAAATGTCCAGATTCCCGGTACTCAGGTTGCCCCCGGCATTTACACTGGCATTAACGTGGCCGTCAATTGGGATAAGGTTGACATCCAAGGCCCGGTCTACATCGGTGGTATGACCCGCATTGAAGACGGAGCCAAAATCGTTGGCCCCACCATGATCGGCCCAAGCTGCCACATCTGCTCAGGCGCAACGGTAGACAACAGCGTCATTTTCGAATACTCCCGCATTGGCCCAGGGGCGCTGCTGGCCAACAAGCTGGTGTTTGGTCGCTACTGCGTCGATAAAACCGGTGCATCCGTAGATGTGCAGGCCGCCGCCCTCGACTGGCTGATTACCGACAGCCGTCAGGCCCAACCGCCCCAGGCTCCCGCTGAACGGCAGGCGATCGCCGAACTCCTCGGCACCAACCCGTAGCTGTATGGCGTTACGCTTTCGCGTTAGGACATTCAAGAGGTTTGGAACCCCCGCGTCGCGGGGGTTCCAACCTCAAACCTTAGCCCGTAGGGCTGTACCTGCCTGTAGGGGCAAATAGTCGTTTGCCCCTATGGGTGTAGAAATTTCTAAACTGCCTTTTCCAGCCAGACAATCAAATCACTCGTTTGCAGGCTCATTTCTTCCGTCAGGGTTTTGATGAAAATCAGGCCGTTGCTGATCTCCAAATTGTTGACTGGATACCAGGTTTGTCGTACCCGCACCAGCAAATCCAGCGACACAAATTGGCTGCGAATGCGGTTGCGATATTTCCAACCGCGACGCCATAGCTCTACCGACCGGGTGCAGCGCATTTGATATCCCTGGGGCGGTTTGACGTGGCAGTAGCGATAAAAATCGTGTTGAATAGCCTGATTTGAAACGACAAAGTTGTAGTAAGCCAGTTGTTCATTTAAGGATTCCCAGTAGGGCGTTTTTGCCCAGATGGAAAACTCCGGTGAGGCTTGGTTAAGCTGAATCGACGCCAGCGTTATCCCTTGCCTGTTGACCAACTGGTTTGTCGAGCAGACAGACAGGGCCTGTAAATTTTGGTTTGCCGCCAGGACTTCTTGATTTTGCACTGAGCGCTGGATAAATTGTTGAATCACCTCAATGTCGGACAGCTTCCCCTTCATGGCTTTGCAACCCCCTAATTTGCCAGCGGACAACCAGCTTACGGATGATGAAGCGATCGCCCAGTGATCGACCAATCCTGATTCGAAACCGGTCTTTCCCTGGTCGAGACACCTCTGGGCAAAAAATTAAGCACTTCTATAGGTTTAAAGTTCCCGGTTTCTGGAAACTCTCAGCATTTTGCACGAGGGGAGCTGGCCATCTTTATATTTCGTAAACGCTTAAAGAGGATTGCCACCAGGTCAATGAACGTGCCATCAGTAGTTTCGCCAGGTGGTGCTGGGCTTTGTGGCGGTCAATAGTGCCATGATGGGTATGGCGCTACGGGCTAAGGTTTGAGTGTGGAACCCCCGCGTCGCGGGAGTTCCACACCTCTTGAATGTCCTAACGCGAAAGCGTAACGCCATAAGAGTTCAGGCCCATGCCGGATGCCTTCTGCCAGGTTTGTTACACTGAGGAAACATATTTTTAAGATTAGGACTTAGGCAATCTAGCCGTTTTGTGGGGGCCGTGCGCCCATAAAACCGCCCAAAATCCCAAAACGCCGCATGCAGTGCGTAGGTTCTGAGATTTTGGATTCCGAAAGAACTTGGGTTGAGTCCCTCTTCACGTTTACCTTTGGGGGCGCAGCATGCGGTCAAACGCGATCGCAATTTTCGAAGCGATACCGACCAACTGCTCTGCTCCTACGGGCGATTACCTATGCTGTCTGCGAAGGATGCTGTCTATGCCGCCGAGTGCTTTGCTGATTTCCCAAGAGCTGCCCAAACTGAACTATAGCGCCACGCGCGATCGCTTCGATGACACCTGGCGCGACCCCCTGTCCACCCTGCTGGGCATTGGTCGAGCGGCAGGGGCCGACCTGGTGGAGTTTTTCCTGGAGCGGGTTAACTACATCAGTTGTCTGGCGGAGGATGACGCTATCACCAGCATTTCTCCACGACTATCCACCGGAGCAGGCGTGCGCGTCTTTCGGGGCAAGGGCGACTGCTACGTGAGCACCAACGACCTGTCATTTAAGGGTCTAAAGGTAGCTCTGGAAAAAGCCCTGTCAATCCTGGGGTTAACCCTGCCCGCGCCCCACGCCTTTATCCCTGAAACCAACCTGGAGCTGCTGCGGGACTACGCCACGGTGCGGGGTAAGGATTCCTGGCTGGCCGACTCCAGCCCCATCAGTGAAATGGGCGACGTGCTGCTGCGCTCCACTACAGAACTGGAAAAGCAGGCCAGCCACATTCAGTCTCGACGGGCAGTTTATTTTCGCGACTGGCAGGAAGTGCTGGTGGCAGCCAGCGACGGTACTTTTGCGCGGGACATCCGCCTCACCCAGTCGGTGGGCTGTAACCTCCTCTGCGCCGATGGCGACCATCGCTCCTCCATTGGCAAGCGGGTGGGCAGCACCGGGGATCCCAACTTCCTGCGGAGCTGGAACTACGAAGACACCGCTGCAGACATCTCCGAGTCTGCGGGCAAGATGCTCTATGCCGACTACGTGGAGTCGGGCAGCTATCCCATTATCATGGCCAACCAGTTTGGCGGCGTGATCTTCCACGAAGCCTGCGGCCACCTGCTGGAGACGACCCAGATTGAGCGTAAAACGACGCCATTCATCGATAAGAAAGGCGAGAAAATTGCCCACGAGAACCTGACGGCCTGGGATGAGGGACTGTCGAGCAACGAGTTTGGCACCATCGACATGGATGACGAAGGCATGCCCGCTCAACGGACGCTGCTGATTGAAAACGGCATTCTTAAGAACTTTTTGAGCGATCGCGCCGGATCCATGCGCACCGGCCATCCCCGCACGGGCAGCGGTCGTCGCCAGAGCTACGCCTATGCTGCCGCCAGCCGCATGCGCAATACCTACATTGCCCCTGGAGACTACAGCCTGGACGATTTGTTCGCCTCGGTGGACAAGGGCATTTACTGCAAGAAAATGGGCGGCGGCAGCGTCGGCCCCACAGGCGAGTTCAACTTTGGGGTGGACGAAGCCTATCTCATCGAGAACGGCAAAGTCACCAAGCCCCTCAAGGGCGCGATTCTCATCGGGGAAGCCAAGGAGATCATGAACAAGATTTCCATGAGTTCTCAGGATCTGGGGCTGGCGGCGGGCTTCTGCGGCTCGGTCAGCGGCAGCATTTACGTCACGGTGGGTCAGCCCCACGTCAAAGTCGATGCCATCACCGTGGGAGGACGCTAAGTTATGCCAACCATTCAAGAAATCGCCTCGTTCGCCGAAACCAGTGCCCGCGATCTGGGCGTCAAAAAGTACGACATCTACGGCTCCTCTGTGGACGACAACAGCGTCCAGGTAGATCACGGAGAACCCAAGCAGGTGAAAGCCTCCAACCGCTGTGGCGTGATCGTGCGGGTCTGGAATGCTGACGAAACTATCGGCGTCACCTCCACCACGGACGTTGACCCCCAGGGAATTCAGCTCGCCCTGAAGACAGCCTACGAGGCCAGCCAGTTTGGTCCCAAGGAGCACATTCCCGACTTCAGCCCACAAGCCCAAGCGCCGATCCCCAACCCCCTGGGAGATGCACTGGCTCCCCAGGCTCCCGTATCCAAGCTGATTGAAACGCTGATTGAGACGGAAAAGCGGCTGCTGGACGCCCATCCGGCGATCGCCGGAGTACCCTACAACGGCCTCTCTCAGCGGGATGTGGAGCGGTTCTACCTCAATAGCGATGGTGCCCTGCGCCACGAAGCCTGCTCCTACGCTTCGATTTACCTTTACAGCAAGACCGAGCAGGACGGCAAGAAGCCCCGCAGTGCCGGAGCCTATCGGGTTCACCGCAGTCTGGATCAGCTCGACATTGAGGGCTGTCTGAAGGAGGCGGCGGAAAAGACCATCAGCCACCTGGACTACCAAAAGGTGAAGACGGGCAAATACCGAGTGGTCTTCGCGCCGGAAGCCTTCCTGAGCCTGATTGGCGCTTTTTCCAATCTGTTCAACGCCCAGAGCATTTTGGATAAGCAAAGCCTTTCCACCCCTGATTCCCTGGGGGAGGCGATCGCCTCTCCCCTGCTCTCCGTGGCCGACGACGCCCGCCATCCCGAAAACGTGGCGGTGGAAACCTTCGACGGCGAGGGCACCCCCACCCGGCGCGTGCCGCTGATTACCGAGGGAGTGCTGACCAGCTTTATCCACAGTGCCGGTACGGCTAAGCGGCTCAATGCCCAGCCCACGGGCAATGCCAGCATCGGAGCCAAGGTGTCCGTGGGGGCAAATTTCTACCACGTCTCGGCGGGGAAGGCGGCGAGCCAGTCCTACAGCCTGGACGGGGCCGAGAACGTGATCCTGATTGACGACCTCAGTGCCCTCCATGCAGGGGTGAATTCACTCCAGGGTTCCTTCTCCCTGCCCTTTGATGGCTGGCTGGTGAATGGGGGCGATCGCATCAGTATCGATTCCGCCACTATTGCCGGAGACATTCGCGATCTGCTCAAGTCCATCATCTATGTGGAGTCAGAAGCTGAGGTCACCCCTGGTGGCATCTCCCCCCGCGTTTGGGTGGATAACCTGTCGGTAACGGGCGAGTAACCGTCGCTAGCGAGTTGCAGTGGTGGCTCCAGGAGTAAAATCTAGAGGCTATGCAGTGGTGGAGGACGGAGGGAGCATGAGTTCAGATTTGGATCGGGCGATCGCCAGTGCTTCAACCTGGATCAGCGTCCTGGGTGCGTTGATGATTTTGGCAGGGGGGGTAGCTTCCCTTGCTCCTCTGTTTGCGCCACGGGCGATCGCCACCATTCTTGCCTGGGTCTTTTTGATCGCTGGCGTCATTCGTATCGCCCAGGCTTTTCAGGCTCCTGAAGAGCGCGACTTTAGCCTGGAAGTAGCGACGGGTGTTTTGTACGTTGTGGCGGCGGTGCTGATCTTTGCCCCCGTCTTGGGCGATGTGCTGACGCTGCCGATGCTGCTGGCCGGAACCCTGGTGCTGGACGGCATTCTCGAAATTATTCTGGCGGTGCGCTTTCGGGCCAACGCCGCCCGTGCCTGGATTATTGCCAGCGGTGTTTCCTCGCTTTTGCTGGGTATGCTGATCGGCGCAGGGGTGACCGTTGGCGTTGTCTGGCTGATGGGGCTGCTGGTGGGGTTGAGTCTGGCAACGACCGGGATTTGGTTTGTTGTATTGGCCCAAAACCTCCGTAGCGAAGCCGCTGAGGTTTAGATTCGCGTTTAAGGTCGGGGCACGAAAACGGAGAGACCCTGGGGGATGCACTCCACCTCTACCGGTGTTGTGCCAATCACCTCGCCATCGACCACAACCTTTTGGGGCGGATTTGCCGTAATTTTGATGTGCTCGACCCGCCCGTGGCGGACATTGGGGTGGTTGGGGGAAGTTTTCACCAGGGCCGCGCCAAACATGCTGAGCATGGAGGTAACGGCCTGTAGCTTTGATTCTGCCGTCGCCACCGTCAGATCTAGCAGCCCGTCGTCATCGTCCACCTGCCCAAACCCCTGAGCCAGCACCGAAGTGGGGGGTGCAGCGTTGGCAATGGTGATGGCCCCTGCCTGAGCGGCATATACGCGATCTTCCACCTCCACTTCTACGTCAAACAGGCTGTGCTCATTCAGCATTTGCCACCCGGCCATCAGGTAGGCCAGCGCTCCCCACTGGTTTTTCAGCTCGCGGCTGGCTTTGTCCACGGTTTCTGCCTCAAGGCCTATGCCCGCCAGCAAAATCATGGGCTTGCCGTTGCACCGTGCCGCGTCGACCACTCGGGTATGGCCTTCTAAAATAACGCGACAGGCATTGCGAATGGGGGTGAGGGCCAGAGGGATGCCTAAAGCCAGAGAGAAGGCATTGGCGGTGCCGCGCGGAATCACCCCCAGGGGAATACCCGTGCCAATGAGAGGGCCAGCGATCGCCGAAACCGTGCCATCTCCCCCCGAAGCAATCACCAGATCGGCTCCTGCCTCCACCGCCTGCTGGGCCAGCTCCTCGGCACCAATCTCTGGGGTGGTGGTGTGAACGGTCAGGTGGAAGTAGGGGTTTAGCTGTTCGCGGATAATGGCCAGGTCGCGTTTGGCTTCGCCCGCCCCCGATACGGGATTGAAGATTAAATGGGCCGCCTTTGTCCGCGCCAGCCCGTCCAGAATCAGGCGGCTGGTGGCCCAGTTTAGCCCAATGGGCACGTCGTGGAGCTGGCAGCTCCGTAGCAGGGTTTGGCTATCTGGCTCCCGCAGCCCCACATCGGTGGGATCAACCAGGAAAATTACCGCCACCACATCCCCCGCCACCACCGCCGCCGCTAGCTGAATGTCGCCCCCCACTTCCCCCGGTGCCACCTGCTCAATGGACAGACCCGTTGCGGATTGCAGTTGTTGCCCGGTGGACTGGGTTGCCAGCAGCCGATAGCGCGACAGCACGGGCAGGTAGTCTTTCACCAGGGTGATCAGAATGTCTTTCTGGGTGTTGTGGGCAATGAGGGCGATCGCGTCAGACATAGCAGCAGTCGGTATGGGGTAGGGTAGGGCAGATCTCGCATTTTAGCCCGCTTGATCTACTGCTGACGATACTCTAAAAGCCTATCTTCTGGAGCAACTAAGCGAACAAACGGAATCTACGGGATACGCTCAGGTGAGCACCTAATTTTCAATATCTGGAGGGATTCCCCTTTAGCGGTAGGCTCGATAAACTAGCCTCGTAGCGCAACCGGAGAAAATTATGGCGTTGGACGAACAGGCAAAGAAAACAATCCTGCGGAAAATTCCCCACGGTCTTTACATCTGTGGCGTCACCGATGGTAACGAAGAAGTCAACGGCTTTACCGCCAGCTGGGTGATGCAGGGTTCCTTCCAGCCGCCCCTGGTGGTCAACTGCGTCAACACCTCCTCCATTTCCCATAGCATGATTAAGTCCAGCAATGTCTTTGCCCTGAGCGTCCTGGAGGCGGGTCAGAAGGATCTGGCCCAAAAATTCTTCAAGCCCATGCGCCGAGTTGGCAACAAATTTGAGGACGTGGAATTCTACCGGGGGGAGACGGGCTGCCCCATCATTGCCGACAGCCTGGGATATGTAGAGTGCCGCGTGGTGGGGGCGGTTGAGCACGGCGACCATACCGTCTTTGTGGGGGAAGTAATTGCCGCTGGCGTACACCGCGAAGGCGACCCCCTGCTATTGGAAACCACAGGCTGGAACTACGGCGGCTAGGCCAGGTAGCGCTGCAGCACCTCGATTGTGCGATCGCCCGTCTTTTTCCAGCTAAACTGCTGTGCCCGTGCTAACCCCGCCGCTCGTAATTGCGATCGCGCCCGATCATCGGTGGCTACTACCCGCATGGCCGCCGCAATCCCATCTATCTGGTAGGGGTCGACCAATAGCGCCGCCTCCCCCGCCACCTCAGGTAGGGAGGCGCAGTTGGAGGTAATCACGGGCGTGCCGCAGGCCATCGCCTCCAGCACGGGTAGGCCAAACCCCTCCCAAAGGCTGGGGAATACGAGGGCGATCGCCCGATTCAGCAAAATCGGCAGATCAGTATAAGGAACATAATCCAAAAACTTCACTCGACCGGATAGCCCTAAATGTTCAACCTGGGCCATGATTGCCGGGGTATGGTGGGCATCCAGCGACCCTGCCAGCCAGAGATCGGCCTCCGTCTGGGAGGCGATTTGGGCAAAGGCTGCCACCAGTCGCTTCAGGTTCTTGTAGGGGTCGTAGCGACCGATGTAGAGAAAGTAAGGTTCGGTGGGCAGACCGAGGGGGCGAAAGTGGCGATCGTCGTAGGCCAGGGGGATGGGGGTAATCTGACGGGCGGGGATGCCGCCAAACCGCATGGCATCCTGGGCAGTCGCTTCGGAATTGGCGATGACGTGAACGGCCCGTAGCAGCACCTGGGGCACGTAGTAGCGTTGGTAGAGTGCCAGGGGAGAAATCCTTTTAGCGGGAAAGCGTCGGGGAATAAAGTCGTGGACTGTGACCACCGAGCGACATCCTGCCCAGAGCGGCGCTTCCGGAATGGGGGAAAACAGCAATTTCGCCTGATGATGATGATAGAGCCGGGGGAGGCGGGTCTGAGTCCAGACCAGGCGCTTGGCGTGTCCCTTTGACCCCTGCTCAGCGGTCATCCCAGAGGGTACCGGCTGGCAGGTGAAAGCCGCATCGGGTCGGGCGGTGAGCAAAACGGGATGGAGCGATCGTATGTGCGGATACAGGTTCCCGCCGTAGGTGGCTAACCCGGTGGGCTGCTCCATCAAAAACGACAGGTTAACCAGCAGCGACCCCACACCCGCCTCTCTATG
>JAYKGU010000022.1:0-21553 GCA_035285585.1 Synechococcales cyanobacterium | reverse complement strand
TTCTAACCTTCGTTTTTCAATGCAGTTCTACTTATAGGGTGATTTATAAAGCCGGTAAATCAGGCTTCAGGATCTCAATTTAGAAGAGGAGCCAGTTCCCGGCGATAGGCTGTCCAAGCAACCAGGGCCTCCGGGTTAGTGGCGGCATCCCGCTGCAAAAACACCACCCCTTCTGCAAAGCCTACCAACCCGTACTGGCGGCGTTCAATCAGCCGATCCAACCGGGGAATAAACTGCTGGAGGCGATCGCGATCGTCTGCAAAGGCTACCTGGTACTGCTGGAGCTGCCACACATCCACCAGCACATAGTCCACCCGGATCTCTTTCCGATCATCCGTCCGCACCTTTAGCTCAGGAAATCGGACGATGGCTCGACGGCTGGACAGGTGGGGCACGATGTGGGTAGTGGTAGAAACACTGGCATCCGCTGGAATCTGCTTCATAAAAGAGCGAACAACCCCAACGTGTTGCCACTGCTGCGGTGCGGGAATGTGAACCCGTGGTTCAAATGAGTCGGGAATGGCAAAGGACAGGGCGCGGTTGGGGTTGGAGGTGAGGGTAAATAAAACAGCCAGACCGATGCAGGCGATCCACAGGCGGCGAAACCAGGGCTTAAGCGCGTTGGGATGGGCCGACCACCAGAGGATCGCGCCATAGAAAAGACCTGGAACCAGGGTGAGGGCGTAGCGGAGATTGATGGCCAGGGCAGTGCTGTCGTCGCGAATGAATAGCTTTACCAGGGGAAAGGCGTTAAGCAACCACGCTGCTGGGGAAATAGCTGGGACGAAAGCCAGGGGAAGCCATTGGGCGAGTAGATAGCGGAGCGATCGCCCCACGGGCGTCACCAGGTCTACCAAGATCTGCCCCGGACTGGTAATCAGCGCCCACAGAACTTCCAGCGTTGTTGCCTCATCTCCCTCAATATAAGGAGCAAACTGCTCTACCATGAAGCGGCGCGAGATGTCTTCAGAAAAGAGGGGCATGATCAAATTGGTCAGCAGCAGCATGTAGCCCAGACTGACGGTACAAACGGCCAGGCCCAGGCGCGGATAGCGCCGACTCAAAACCAGGTAGAAGCCAATGCCAAAGAGGATGACGCCCGCATCTTCGCGCACCAGAAGGATCAGGCAGGCCAGCAGCCAGAAGACTTTCCAGCGCTGCTTTTCCAGGGCCAGCCAGAGGCTGAAAACGAAGAGGGGAATCTGACAGAGATCATGGAAGTTGGCGAGACTCGGCCCAATGACGGCATTGGCGGCATAGAAGCTAACCGTAATTAGCGTCGAGAGTTCTGGCTGGAGGTACTGACGGGCCAGGAAGTACAGGACTATCCCCGCTGCCGTCACCAGCGTAATCTGCAAAACCAGCAGGGTAGCAGGGTGGGGAAACAGGGCATAGACGGGCAGCCAGAGCAGCAGGGCTGGCGTAAAGTGCTGTCCCAAACGGTGGTAGAACACTTCGGGAACTTCCCCGTCATGGACAACCGGCGTGGAAAGGGTGGAGGAGAGTGAGCTTTGAAAGAAGCGCCCGTGAATCCCGTTCCAGAAGACCTGGTTGAAGATGCCCTGGTCAAAGGATGCATAGGACGGATACATACTGAAGTGGCGATGCAGCAGCAGCACCGTCAGCACGCTCCAAAACAGTGCTGCAGTGATGATGACAGTGCGGTTGAAGTGGCGCGATCGCCCCCGCAAATGTTTCCCTAGAGTCACGGCCATAGCAGTCCTACCGATCCCAATGCGTCCTGTTTACAGTCCCGGTTATCGCCCTAAGGCTTAAGTTTGCGGACGAATCCCCCACCACGCGGGAGATTCGCCCATGGCTAACGTCCTTAATGTCAGGGCGTAATGCTATATAAGCCTCAAGTATACGGGAATTGGCATGGGGAAAGACGGAGGTGTGGCTGCAAACAACGGCGGGGAGGGACAGCGCTAAACGTCGACTTTTGCATTCACCAGGCCGGTATCCAGGAGGGTACCTTTCACGACGGTCTGGGTCAGGATAGCATCAGTGAGGTCGGCGTCAGTGAGATCGGCGTCAGTGAGATCGGCATCGGTCAAGTTGGCCCCCGCCAGAATGGCCCCAGACAAGTTGGCCTTGACCAGTACAGCCCCAGTCAAATCGGCCCCCCGGAAGTTGGTGCCCCACAGGTCGGCTTCGGACAGGTCGGCCCCTGCCAGGTTGGCCTCGCTCAGGTCAAGCCCCACCAGGCTGAGACGATGCAGGTCTACGCCCCACAGGGATGCAGCTGGCTCTAGCCGGTAGAGGGTAAATTCGCTCAGGTCAAGATCGATGGGGAACTGGGTGGTGCGATCGCAAATTGCCGCATGGAAGTTAGTGCCCTCGCACCGGGCCTGCCGCAAATCGGCCCCAATCAGGTTGGCCTGCCGCAGATCGGCATCAGTGAGGTTGGCGTGCTGGAGGTTGGCCTGACAGAGGGTAGCCTCCTGGACGTTAGCCCGACTCAGATCAGCGTGGCTGAGGTTAGCACCGCTGAGATTGGCCCGATGGAGGTTGCCTTCTATCAGGATAGAGTCCCTTAAATCAGCGTTGCGTAGATCCGCCTGCCCCAATTCTACAGCGCTGAGATCCCGCCCTCTCAAGTTAGCTCCTTGCAGGGATTCGCCCGCTGCCACCACGCGACAGGCGATCGCCGGTCGTTTGAGAGTCTGCTCCGAGCCGGACGGATCTGGCTGGTTATTTGCAATGGGGGAAGCACTGTTGGATTGGGTGGTTGAATCTGAGGAACTGGCAACGGTTAATCCACCTTGAGAAAAATGAAGGTTAGAGGAACTGGGGGATGGTAGACGGGGCTGACCACTGGTAGGGTTTCGGAGAATGCTGGAGTTTTTGGAAACAAACGGAGACGGGGCCAGGCCGGCAGAGGGGGTTGCCCCTGCTTCTGGGTCTGCGATCGCAGAGCTGGCCAGGTTTTGGAATTGCTTAGAGCGTTTCTTTGACGAAGTCACGAACCGAGCAATCTCGGCTGTCAGGAGGCCAGCGCCCACACTGAGCAGAATTGCCGACCCCACATATCGGATAGCCACGTCTCGTTCGTATTCCTCCCAGCTACTTTGGGGAACCGCACTTGACGACGATGGCCGGTCTCCTGATAGGACGCTCGATCGGCTGATAACCAGGGGAGAAACGAGCGCAGAAAAGACGGCTGCAGACACTAAAACTGACAGTAGGAAAACCCCGCGCGATGGAAAATAACGCATCACTGACCGCTCCAGTGAGGTGTAGATTAGAGAGCTTTGTTCAAAGCTACGGCGAGTTGAGGCCCCGCCCGTAACGATGACTATCAACTTTATTCAAGCTTCAATAAGTGAATCCGGTTAACCCCTTTCTTCTACGAAAAAAGTGATAAGTGTTACATTCCATTTTCGTCGGGTCTCCATCTTCTGCGAGGCAGGGTTTTCAGCAATTATGACTATCGTGTCCAGGCTGCTCATTCCGACGGTCATTGCGTTTGTCTTTTTGGTGCCTGGAGTCTACTGGCTATTGCCCACCCTGGTGCGATCGCCCATCCCACGGTCAGACTCCCTCGCTGTGCCCGCCACCCCACCCCCAGAGGTGCGGACAAAGCACCCCAATCCGTTCGTTGCCCGCTCCCAGCAGCGGCTACTGGAGCAAACCGTCCAAACCCTCACCTGTATTCAGTGTGACCTGCGAGGAGTTGACCTCAGTCACCTGGATCTCAGTAATATTGATCTACATCAGGCCAATCTGTCCCGAGCCACCCTCGACAGCACCGTGCTGATCAACGCCATCCTCAGCGATGCCCGCTTGACCCGCGCCAACCTCACCCAGGCCAATCTGTGGGGGGCTGATCTCCAGGATGCCGATTTGTCTGGCGTGAACCTTGATCGGGGGCAGTTGTTAAGCGCCAGTCTGGCCCATGCCAACTTGAGTGATGCGTCCCTGCAGGAGGCCGAACTGCGGGATGCGGATTTACGCTCAGTAAAAGCCACCGGGGCGAACCTGAGCAACGCCAGCCTCTATGGGGCGATTCTTCGGCATGCTGACCTGTCGGGGGTGAATTTTTCCAATGCTGACCTGCGGTACGCCGACCTGCTGGGGGCCGATTTGACAGGAGCCGATCTGAGCAATGCCCAGCTTGAGTGGGCAACCATGCCCGATGGCACGGTTAACCGTTAATGAGGGAATAGGGTGACGCGATCGCCCACCGTTAAGACCCCCACCCCCTTTTGAATCAGGTTTTGTCCAAACCAGATCTGGCTATCCCAGCGGCGGTACGTTGCCAGGGTTTTCAACGGTTCGTGCCCCCGGTCGCCCGTGGTCTGATCAATGGTGGGGATAACGCAGCGGGAGCAGGGTTTTGCTGCCTGAAAGGGAACGCTGCCGATTTGAAAGGTATGCCACCGATCCTCAGCAAATGCTTCACAGCCGGTCACCACTAGATTGGGACGGAAGCGATTCATGGGAACTGGCTCCACCAGCCGCTGGTTCAGGTCATCCAGGGACGCCTGGGAAATTAGCAGAAACGGGTAGCCATCGGCAAAGCTTACAGCATGCTCTTGCCCGTGCTGGCCATGCCCCGCTGGACGGTGGGCATCATCAGGCATATAGACGAGCTGGCAGTCGATTTGCAAAAACTCGCTGAACCAGGCGCGACTCT
The DNA here is from genome assembly GCA_035285585.1 of Synechococcales cyanobacterium. GTDB lineage: Bacteria > Cyanobacteriota > Cyanobacteriia > CAKZMO01 > CAKZMO01 > JAYKGU01. The sequence goes on along the minus strand of JAYKGU010000022.1, from coordinate 16,914 downwards.
CATTGCCGACGGGAATTCCCTCGCACCAGTCTCCCCACACCTCGACCTGGAGACGATCCGGGCACGTCTCTGCGGGAAAATTTCCTTGTTCTACCTCCAGGTTCAAAGGCACAGACAGCGGCGGCATGTCAGGTGCAGTAACCGTCAGCGCGTCTGGGCCGATGGCCACCTGAATGAGTGCCATGCGGGGATGCTGTCGCTGGGTCATAAACCGCTGCTGGGCATCAACTACCATCCAGCGGCGATCGCACTGCAAACCCCGTGACTCGACGGTGGCGGTGGTAACAGCAATTCCCGCCGCTGATTTGATGGGATAGACATACAAGGCACTGAGGAGCAGATGAGACATGGCTGGAAATTCCTGAAAGCAAGCGTTACCGATTGTACCGCTGCTCCAGCCAGACCCGAAGTTCGCTCTCCGACGAAAGGCTGGCTGCCTGCTGGCTCACAGGGTCATAAACCCGCCAGATTGTCTCTCCGTGAGCGTTGGTAAAGGTGGAAATGCGCGGATCAGGGGACGGCGTGAGAAAGTTCAGGAATTCCCGCCAGCCGCTACGGAGGCCGTTGCGCAGCGCAGAGTTGACGCGCCGAACCAGGGGTGTTTTTTGGGAAGAACGGCGCGAAATCAGCTCAAGTTCTTCATAAAGACGGCGCTGGTTAAGGGTCTGCATCGGCGTACCTCCGGGGCAAAAATGTGGACTAGATTTAGCCTACCGATCGCCCCCGATGGCTACAAACGGCTGTACTGATGCCATCCATGAATGATATCGATAGGTCGTTCCGTTCACCGCGATGACGTTAAACCTGCCTGCTGTTCTTGGTGGAGCGATTGGGGTATCAACGTGAGGCGAGACGCTTTCCCAAGAATAGAATTCAGGAGTCAGGAGCCAGAAGTCAGCTCCCTCCTGAATTCTGACTCCTGGATTCTGGCTCCCCATCCAACCAGGATTTCCCAGCTTACGTTGATACCTGGGCGATCGCCCCATTGGTTCAGCGATCGCTCCTGACAGGGGTTATCAGTACTGCCGTATTGTTCCTTCCGCTGATAGACGGCAAATGCTGATCGAGGTTCTACAACAGAAGTACGTAAGAAGTACGTAGACCGATTAACCCTCTTTCACGGTAAAAACAATCGCTATGACTGTTGAAGAACTCCGCCAAAGCCCTATGATGGTGCATCTGATGGATGCCCTACAAGATGGCCAGGATATTGGTCACTACGGCAGACTGGTGTTTGCGATGGTAGCCCATCACTTTATGGCTGAAGATGAACTTGTGCAGCATTTGCAGCAGGATTCAGACTTTAGTGAAGCCGATGCCCGATCGCTCTACCAGCAAGTACAGAGCAAAGACTACAATCCACCCAAGCGCGATCGCATTTTGGAGTGGCAGCAGCAGCAAGACTTTCCCATCTGCCCGAATCCTGATGATCCAGATGCGTGTAATGTCTATCGCGATCTGCAATTCCCAGATCAGGTCTATGAACACATTGCCGAATACTACGAGCAGAAAAGCTGAGTGGACACTGATGCCTGAGTGGGCAGATCCGGGATAACCCGCCTGGGCAAGCTGTCCTGACAGTCGGGTGAATTTTAAGGAGAGGGAAATAGCCATCCTTCCCCGAACCCATGGACTCTCCCACCCTCACCCCGCTGGGCCACGATATTTTTCTGATCCACGACCTGCTCGACCCGCCAACCTGTGCGCAAATTATCCAGGTGGCCGATGCCAGCCGGTACGAATCAGCCCAGATCCTGCGGCAAACGGTTGATCGGGAAACTCGTCATACAGATATCATTCCGCTGAACCGCCAGGATCCCCTGGCCCATTCTACAAATCAACTGATTTTGGGGCGAGTGGCGATCGCCCAAACGCTACTCCGGCAGGAATATGGCATCCGGTTTCCCTACGCCGAACCCTGCTCCATCCTGCGCTACTCCCCCGGCCAGTTCTACAAGCGCCATGTGGACAATATTCTGCTGGCCAGCCGCTTTCAGGAGGTGGAGCAGGGCATTCCCACCCGCGACGTCAGTATCGTCGGCTATCTCAATGAGGGCTTCGAGGGTGGTGAGACTTATTTCGATCGGCAGGAGATCACCGTCACACCCAGGGCAGGGGCGGTGCTGGTGTTTCCTGCCTGGTTTACCCATCCCCACCAGTCGTTGCCGGTGCGATCGGGGGTGAAATATGCCTTCACGAGCTGGCTTTACCATTAGGATGACCACACCGTAACTTCACTAGCGCGTTCATCAAATTATTACAATCTTCATTACGCCTCTTTCTTTGGAGAAATTTAATTATCTCCGGAAAACACGCCTATAATGATGGTTACTTTAGGCAATATCAGGAGGGGGCTGGGCCTTACGGCGTTGATTCTGCATAAACAGCTTAATCAGCTCCTGCAGCTTTTCGCGGGCCACCTCTGTCCCGTTCTGCAGGTTGCCGCCTGTCTCAAAAAAGACAATGCTGTCTAACGATTTCATCGCTAGCATGTGAAACAGCATGTGGGTTACGGGAACGGGCAGCGCTGTAATCTGAGGATCGTTGAGATTCTTTGAACCCGTCCGAGCATCGTTTAGAGTAGGGTAAGCATAGACCACATTTTTTTCGACCGTCGGCTGGTGCCGATTGCTCAGGGTTGTCATCACCCAGCCGTGATCCAGGGTTTGGAGCACGTAGTATTCCGGATATCGAAGCTGTTCTGCTATCGAACGAATAACGGGGGCGACCGCCGCCATCATGGCAGGTGTCGTGCCGTCTTGGGGTGCGCTATCTATCAACGCTTGAATTTGCTGGTCTAGATTCATCATGCGACTTGGGAGCTTGATGAGCGGTCGGAGTGAAACGCTCTGGTCGTCCTCAGTCTAGACTGAATAGCTGACAATTGCAGTCAATTCTAGTGAGTGTGTAGCGCCGTGATGATTAGTGTTTACCATCAGGGAGAAAACATCCAGAGCGTGGAATCTATCTCTCAATTTTTATTTGACGAATTTCGCCATTCCACCCAAGCTTCTGTGAAGCACTGCCGGGATGTTTCTACCCGCCTCGCCAACGAAGTCAATCGCATTTGCTCTGAGAGTAAGCGCATTCAGGATTCAGGAGAAATCGAGATCTGGCAGCTTAACCTGGCCCGCCATCGGCTCAAGCAATGCCTCAAATATTACAGCCTGGGGTCGCGCCAGGGACGTGTTGAGCTACACAGTACCCTCAGTGCCGTTGTCTATCGTTACATTACGCCGCCCCAGGTGCAGTCGAGCTACCAGGCCCGCCTCAACCTCATTGAAGATTTCCTGCAAAATTTCTATGTCGAAGCCCTCAGCGCCTTCCGCCGAGAAAACGACCTGCCCGCCACCTACCGGCCCCGCAGCCTGCTGGAACTGACCGAATACATGGCCTTCACCGAGCGCTACGGCAAACGGCGCATTCCCCTACCAGGGCGGCGCAGTCAGCAGCTTATCATTCTGCGGGCACAGACCTTCTCCAAGCAGCAGCCACCCGAAACCATGGTGGACATGGAGCAGGCGGCGGAAGGAGCCTCCGCAGAAACCGACCAGGGCTGGAACGCCGCCCCCATGCAGCAGGTGCGAGAGCAAATGGTGGCCCTGGAGCCAGAGCCTGCCGAAGATTCCCTGCGGGGGGTGGTGGTAGAGCGGCTGCTGGCTTACCTGGAGGAGCGGCAGCAGGAAGACTGCGCCGACTATTTCGTGCTGCGGCTGCAGGATTTGCCCGCCCATGAAATTGAGGCCATTCTCGGCCTCACTCCCCGCCAGCGGGACTATCTCCAGCAGCGCTTTAAGTACCACCTGATTCGCTTTGCCCTGTCGCACCACTGGGAGCTGGTACATCAGTGGCTAGAAGCTGACCTGGAGCGCAACTTTGGGCTAACGCCGTACCAGTGGCAGTCGTTTCAAGAATTGTTAACCGATCAGCAGCGGCGCATGCTGGAGCTGAAGCGGGAAGGCATGGCAGATAAGGCGATCGCCCAGGATCTCGGTTGCACCACCACCCAAATGCACAAGCAGTGGTCGAAGCTACTAGAAAAAGCGTGGGAAATTCGCAACAATTTAATATCCGGAGCAGAGGCAGAAAGCGATGAATAGAGATGCAGAGACAGCCAATCGATTCCTAGCTTGGCTACTCCAAGATCCCACCTCGACCGATTTTGCACCATCAGGGGAAGGCGCTAGCCCGGAGGCTGGCCCCAGGTCTGAGAGATCGGATCAACCCGTCAATTACGCTGATCAGCGCGCTGCTGAGACTCAAGATACTATGGCTACTCATCTCAGCCGAACCCCATCGGCTTCCCCGTTTTCGGAGGGGCTGCTATCGTTTGAAGTTGGAGAGATACCCGCTGTGCAAGATCGTTTTCATGCTCTGTTAAAGCGTCGGCTACGCACCGAGATCGAACAAAACCCTCCCCTCTTTCCCTGGGAGGTTGACGTTAACGATTACGAATCTGAACCCTCTGACGTGGCGATCGCCGAGCGAGTTCCCACTCAGTTTTGGCTCAACCACGTCCAGCAACAGCTGCCCGTGCCCATGTCCCGTTCCGTATTGGCCCAGCTGCTCACGCATTGCCAGGAATTAGCCCAGTCCTCCCTGCAGCAGGGGGTGAAGCTGGTGCGCGCAGTCGAATCCCTGTTTCCGGGAGAAACCCAAACCCTTAACTACCTGGCTGGGCTGGTGCTCGCCTCCCCCAGTCGTTCTCCCATCCTATCGCCCGCCGCTGAGGCAACCGAGAACGGTTTCCCCAGGCACTATGATGCCGCAACGCCCCTCCAGCAGATGGCTCTGTCCCTGATGGCGGCCCGCGAAATTGTGGAAACTCTGACGCTCAAGGTTCTCCCGACCCAACCCTGCACCAAGCGGCACTGGTTGACCGACGCTGGCACCGTTACCCTGACGGCGACCTACCATTCCAGCCAGCCGACCCGCCTGCGGATTGAGGGGCATCTGCCCTGTGCGGGAACGCTCACGTTTCGTGGCCAAGACGGCCAGGCGATCGCCCAGCGCACCAGTGCGGGCGAGTTAAGCGTCGAGCTTTGTGATATCCAAACTGAGGGGCTGTATCCGCTGGAAATTCAGCTCATGGACCAGGGCCATCCGCCGCTGACGTTTGTGGTGCAGGTTACGGCAGGGCCACAGCAATAGTACCCTGAACCATCATTCATCCGTAGGGGCAAATGGCCTTTGCCCCTACAGACCGTTTGCCCCTACAAAATTTACATGTGTAGGATGTGTGGCCCAACGGGGCTAGGCGGTTTGCTTGGCCATATTGAGCTGTTCGGCCACAAACGCCCAGTTGATCAAATCATTCAAAAATGCTTCGGCATAGTTTGCTCGACCGTTCTGATAGTCGAGATAGTAGGCGTGCTTATCGTGGTGAAATTCTAGCGTTTTGGAGGAAATGTGTGGCTCCAGGGCGTCGTAACCATAGGGGAGATCGGGCAGTTGCTAGGCCATAGCAGTTTTCCTCTCTTTATCCTAAAGTCGTCTGAGGCAACTTTGCGATCGCCCCAAACGCCCATTCATTCCGCACAGCTTAAGGACTATCGAACGTTTCAGCCATTGAGCCTAGGCCGGGTATCTGATGCGATCGCCTCTTCAGAATCGCGGGATCGGGAAGATTGATCTCCTCTCAAAAGGGGTAGATTGGCAACTCGCTGGGCAAAATTGCGGGCAGAAATGCCAGGAAAATTTGAGGATCAGGGGAAATCCCAGGGCATCATAGGAGTTAAATAGGGCTGACGCAATTCAAACCCTTAACGGGGTTTCGGATCGGTTCTAAGTACGGTGATGTGAAGACTGGTTATTCCTACCCTGTAATTTGCCCATGACCCCTATCCATGCTCCCCGGCGATCGCGCCCCTCCCTCAAAACCCTGTGGCAGCAACAGTTTGATGCCCCTGCCCAGGAGGATGTGGAAGACTCGCTGGCGCTCCGCGTATTTGTCCAGGCCCTGGTCACCGTTGGGATTATCGCCATCGATGTGTCATCCGCTGACCTCACAGGTATTCAGGGAACGAGTTTGTGGGCCGTGCCCGTAAGCATTGTGGGGGCGAGCTGGAGCTGGTTTCGGCGGCGCAGTCGCAACATTCCCGTCAAGTTTTGTATTGCGATCGCCATGTTGCTGGCCCTGGCCACCTTTTTAATGCGAATTCTGGCCGAGCGCAACGATACCCGTCTGGCCCTGGCCCATCTGCTGATCCAGCTCCAGGTGTTCCACAGCTTTGACCTGCCCCGCCGCAAGGATCTGGGTTACTCCATGGTGATTGGGCTGATCCTCATTGGCGTGGCCGCCACCATCAGCCAAACCTTCACCTTTGCCCCCGTGCTGCTGGCATTTCTGGCGATCGCCCTGCCCGCCCTCACCCTCGACTACCGCTCGCGCCTGGGCATTCAGCCGAGGGGAATGCGCCTCACCAAAATTGGCTTCTCCCTACGACAAATGGGGGCGGTGCTGGGCGTTACCCTGGCCCTGGGGCTGGTGATCTTTGCCTTTTTGCCCCGCTTCCAGGGCTACCAAATCCGCTCCTTTCCTGTGAGCGCCCCCATCGAGTTTGACGGCCAGTTTGACGGCAGCACCATCACCAATCCGGGCTATGTGAACGAAGGCAGCGAGGGCAGCGGCGGTGAAGCCTCCGACTTTGGCACTAACCAGGGGGAAGGGGGCGAAGCCAGCGAACCGGGGACGGTGGACACCAACTCCTACTATGGCTTCAGCAGCCGCATGAATCAGAACCTGCGGGGGGAAATGGTGCCCCAGGTGGTAATGCGGGTGCGATCGCAGGCGGAAGGCTTCTGGCGAGTGCTGGCCTTCGACCGCTACACCGGCCAGGGCTGGGAAATTTCCCGCAACACAGAGGAGGATATTGACATCCTCGATCGCCCCAGGTGGACGATGCGCTTTTTCATCCCCCTGTCGCCCACCCTCAACCGCACCCGCGAGGTGATCCAGACCTACACCGTCACCGCCGAGCTGCCCAACCTGATTCCCTCCCTCTACGAACCCAAGCATCTCTACTTCCCCACGGAGCAGGTGGCCATTGACCCCGAGGGCAGCCTGCGATCGCCCCTCAACCTCACGGACGGTCTTACCTACACCGTCGTCTCCCAGGTGCCCTACCGCGATCGCACCCGCCTGCGGGAGGCTTCCATCGACTATCCCGAAGCGGTGCGCCGCCACTATCTGCAAGTTCCCGAGGCGATCGCCCCCCGCCTGCAGGAAACCACCCAGGCGATTCTGGCGAGATCTGCCAATCCGCTCACCGACCCCTACGAGCAGGCTTTATACCTGACCCAATACCTCAAGCAAAACTACACCATCCAGCCCGACTTGCCGTTCCTGGATCCGGATGACGATCTGGTGGAAAGCTTCCTTTTCGACTATGCAGGGGGCTATCCTGACCATTTCTCCACGGCCCTGACCCTGATGCTGCGCTCCATCGGCATCCCGGCTCGCCTGGTGGCGGGGTTTGGGGCTGGGGAATTCAACCCGTTCACAGGGTTCTATGTGGTGCGCAATACGGACGCCTACGCGATGACCGAGGTGTACTTTGGCCAGTATGGCTGGTTTGCCTTTGATCCCATTCCTGGCCATGAAGCCCTGCCGCCCACCATTCGCGAGTCCGACACCTTTGGCGTGCTGCGCCAGTTCTGGAACTGGATTGCGGGCTGGTTGCCCTCCCCAGTGGCGGGTTTCCTCAACGGTCTGTTTGACGCCATTGCCAGCGGGGCCAGTCGGGCGATCGCCTTCATCACCTCCCTCTTCTCCAGAGGCTGGATTGGCGGCCTGGTGGGGCTGGCCCTGCTCACGGGGGTCGGCTTCCTGGGCTGGCTGGGGCTGATGGGCTGGCGGGCGCTGCGCTACCGGCTCTGGCTGAACCAACTGCCGCCCATGGAGGCCGCCTACCAGCAGATGGTGCGCTGGCTCGAAACCGAAGGCTTCCGCAAATCAGCCGCCCAAACCCCGCTGGAATACGCCCGCACGGTGAGCAAACACCACTCCCCCAGCAAAGCCGATTTGATTGAGGAAATCTCCCACACCTATGTGCAGTGGCGCTATGGCGATCGCACCCCCGACCTGGGCAAAGTGCGCGATCGCCTGAAGGCCCTTAAAACCAATCCAGTTGAGCAACGCAGCGGCAAATAGCTCAAAAGGGCGGGGGAACCGCAGGGCGGGCAAAGTAGTAGCCCTGCACATAGTTGACCTGCCGCTGGCGGAGCCACTCATAGTCTTCCTGGCACTCGATGCCCTCGGCAATAACTTTCACCTCCAGCAGGTGGGCGGTTTCGATGAGCTTTTCAGCGATCAGGCCTTTGTAGCGATCGCCACTCACATTCTGCACCAGCCCCATGTCCAGCTTCACGTAGCTGGGGCGCAGCTCGTGCAGCAAATTCAAGGAGGAATAGCCGGAACCCAGGTCATCCAAAGCCACTTCAAAGCCCTCCCGGCGGTAAAAGTCCAGGATCTTACGCAAGTGGTTAATGTCGGTGACGCGATCGCTCTCGACCACTTCAAAGACCACCTGATGGCAGTTCAAACCCAGGTGCTCCAGCAAATTCATTGTGCTACGCAGGCAGTTCTGTGGGTCGTAGATGGAGTTGGGCAAAAAGTTCACAAAGATCTTTTGCTGAATGCCGTATTCGGCTGCCCCCCGAATTGCAGCAAACCGAGCTGCCACGTCCAGTTGAAACACCATCCCCGCATTCTTTGCCGCCTCAAATAACTGTCCCGGCGAAATCACCTGGTCGCCCTGCCGTCCCCGCAGCAAACACTCGTAGGCAAATACGTTGAGGGATTGGGCTTCAACGATCGGTTGAAAGAGGGAAAAAAGCTGGCGGCCTTCCAACACATCAATGAGCCAAACACTTTGGTAGCGTGAACAAAAGCGGTTCAAGGGTTCCACGGCAAAATAGTCGGGTAGATCCATCTTTTTCCCGTGGGGCTGAAAGAGGACTTTCACATCCTCTTGCTCTAGCGGCGTGAGGAGTTGGGTGAACTTGGGGAAGAGAGCGATCGCATCCTGGCCAGCAAAGGGAATGGTGACCACCCCATTACAAACTGTCACCGGTTCATGCAAGCTTTCCAGCAAACGCACTACCTTGGCCTGGGTGTGGGGGGTGGGAAACCGCAGGTGGAGTAACCCGGATGCCTGGGAAGGACGTGTGGAGCGCTGGCAGCGATCGCACAGGGGAGAGGCGGCAGATTGAACCGGCTGTGTCATAGAAGAAAAGCTTTGGCAGGGATGAATAAGATATTCACTAGAATGCCTCAACGGTAGGCATCGCTAACTAGATGCGGAAAACGATCCAAAGCCCTGATATCGACCCAAACAGTGTAGGCGTGCGGAGCAAAGGTAATCAGCGTGCAATATCCTTGCCCCATCATTTCAAAGCTCAGGCGATAAGCCTGATCCCGTTCAACGGTATGAAATGTTTGAAATTGAGCGTAGATGACCTTTTGAAAAAGGGTTGCTTTATGAACGCATCCCCTGTGATGAAAATTAAATAGCTGGAGAAAAGATTCGTGAATAATAGCGGGTAAGGTCATTCAACGGAGAAAGCGGTATTTTTAGCGAAACTTCCTCTAATATGCTGCCGATGAATTGATAATCGTCTATATCTCTAGATAGATCTTGGGACTGGCGAGGGGTTTCTGCCTGAAGCAAAAAAAATTAGCGGGACAGTAGGGCGCGGTGTGCCCCACTGTCCCACTTGAAAAAGATTTTTGGAAAAATTTCTCCTGGAAATCTCCTAAGGTGATTTCTTAGGATGAAACTACCAGCCCACGGTGCGTTACGCTTCGCTTTAGCGATAGCTATGCCCTTGGGCTATACGGCACCCTACAGGCGGTATGGTCTTTCCTGAAAATCTCCTAAGAGGGTACCCACAGGTGAATTTACCAACCCAGGGTGGAATAGAGCGGGCGGGAAGCAGTCGCTTCCTGAACCTGGCTAGCCGACAGGTCGGGGGCGGTAGTGCCGTCTTCGCCTTCCTGCAGGCGAGATTCGGCGCAGAAAGAGGCTGTGCTCAAGCCCCCAAATCGCTTCACCGTACTGGTACGGAAGCGGTGATTGGGGTCGGGGAACCAGAACCGCTCCTCCGAACTCATGGTTTCATAATCGGTAATCAGCACCAGGCTTTCACCGTCTACTTCGTAGCGACCCACCACGGGCACAATTTCCGCATAGCCCCGCTCCCGCAGCAGCCGACCGCAGGCGGGATTGTCTTCATCAGGCACCAGGGCAAACACCGTATCACCCGCGTGGTTTTCGCCTTCTTTATCCCAGGCCATAGAACCCTGCCACTTCACAAACGCGCCACCAATCGCCAGCTTGGGGTCAACCTCGTGTAAGTTACAAATCTCCACGACGCGGGGATGGTCGGCGGGATAAGCTTCTACAAAAATTTCCGAATCCCCTACCTCGGAGCGGCGGAAGGGGAGGTGATGGGTAGTGCGCTGCGATCGCCAGCGTCCAGCACTGAGCTGGAAAAAATCCATTACGTTCATGGTGACTGTATTTTTCGGGCCTAACTTTTCGGGCTTACCTGATTCAGCTTATCATTGCCATGCAAAAGGAGCAGCGAATCCACGATGTAAATAGGTCAAACAGGCGCACCAGCGAGCCTGACCCAGTTACAGCCGTAAATCTGCTGCTCCCTCAAATTATTCGAGCCGTTTACCGAAACGTTTTGCCAAGAAAGCTCGGTAAAGGGGTGGGATATTGGCTTGCCGATATGGCATCCGGATCGCCCCAAGGGAACCCACCCTACCTTGGGGATCTAGTGGACGGTAGGAGAGTGTCTTAGACGACGACCTTGCGGTAGGGCACCTTGGAGTTGTAGTCGAGGTTTTGGGCCGAGACGCGGGGCACGTCGTTGCCGCGAGCGTTGATACTGCGGGCCATACCCAAGAAGTTGGATGGGCTGCCAGCGGCGGGCTGCTTCTCCTGGGGGGTAAACCGACGAATCTCGTTTTGCCAGATGATTTGGGGGAAGCCCAGCTGTGCCCGATAGTAGGAATCGTAGCGGGGCGACTTGATGTTGAACGGACGCTCGCCTTCAGGACGACCGGGCAGAATGCGACGACGCTGGTAGGGCACCGTATTATAGCCGAAGCTATTCAGGTACTCTTCGCTGTCCAGCAGCTCGTCGATGAAGCCCTGGATGCCCTTGGTAGCCACCTTAATCGACCAGGCAATCTTCTCCCGCTCGTTGTAGGGGTCGCGGCCCAAAATCCGCTGGATGCACTGCTCAACAAAGCGGTAGTTACTATTCTTTTCGTAGAAGCTATTTCTAAACGTTTTAGAAAGGGCAAGTCCGCGGATGAAGTCGCGCACGGTGATTTGGCCGTTGCGCAGTTGGGATTCCAGGAACGGTTCGCGATCCCACTTAAAAGCGTGGAAGAACATCTGCCGATAGGCGGCCTCGATCAGCGCATCCATGTCGGTGGGCGACAGGATATCATCGGTGCTGTAAGACATGGGGTGCTCGTCACCCGGCACCTCATAGTTGGTCACCCGCTGATTTTGGCTCGACGGAGAGTAGCTCAGCAAAGGAAGGGCCACTGCATAACCTCCAATAGTTTACGAAACCTTACGAAGTTTAACCCTAATAATAGGGGAGTCCCGGAACCGAAATCGTTGGAATCTGAAAAATCCTTACAGAGCTTAACAATTGGCAAGACTCACCAACATTTACTCCCGCTTCGCCTGGAGCACCACCAGGGTCATATCGTCGTCGTTGTGGCGGGAGAGGCCAATGAAGTTCTGGATGGTTTCAAACAGATAGTCGAGGATTTCCTGGGGGCCATAGCCGTAGGAGCAAGCCTGCTGGAAGGTGATTACTAAATTTTCTTCATCGAAGCGATCGCCCTTGGCATTAGCCGCATCCGTCAGCCCATCGGTGTAGTAAATCACCGTATCCCCTGGCTGCAGCTCCACCGAACCGTCTTCGTACTGGGTGTCCATGTCCAGGCCAATCAACATGCCAGGAGTGTCCAAACGGCCAATGGTTTTGGAGGAGGCCCGCCAGAGCAGGGGCGGATTGTGGGCGGCATTGCTGAAGGAGAGGATGCGGGTTTGCGGGTCATATTCGGAGTAGAACAGGGTGACGAAGCGGTTGGAGTTTTCCAGGTCACCATACATCACATGGTTCAGGTGCTGGAGGATGCGGGAGGGCGAGTGGCCGTTGAGCACCTCCGCCCGCAGCATGCCCCGCAGCATGGTCATGATCAGCCCAGCGGGCACCCCCTTGCCCATGACGTCGCCAATGGTGATGCTCCAGCGTCCCGTTTCCAGCCAGTCAGACTGGCGCGATACTCCACCCGCAGAGGCGCTGCGCCAGCGCACCCGGTCGTAGTTCGCGGGAATAAAGTCGTAGTAGTCGCCCCCCACCCGGTTGGCGGTTTGACACAGGGCCGCCACCTCCACGCCTTTAATTTGGGGGCACTGGCGCGGGAGAAGCTGGAGCTGAATTTCAGCGCCAATTTCCAGCTCCCGATCCAGACGTTCTTTCTTGCGCAGCTCGACGGTCAGTTCGTCGTTTTCGATGGCGACGGCGGTCTGGTCGGCCACCAGCCGCACCAGCTTTTGCCGGGTTTCCGTCCAGGTATAATCCGGGTCGCGGCTGAAGACATAGAGCCGACCCCGCTCCACGTTGCGCACCAGAATGGCGGTGCTGAAGAGGCGCACGTCGGGGGCCAGGAAGCGGCTCACCTGCTCATCCAAAGTGGCGATGCGGTCGGTGGCGGTTTTATCGACGGGGCCAGCACCGTTTGCCCCGTCGGTGGGGGGTTGGGCGATCGCCCGAATAGCTGCCTCCATGGCTTGCCGCACGTCATAACACTGGTTGCTGTCCTGGCAGTGAAGCCGCTCCAGCCGCATTGGCCCGTTGCCCTTGGCCAGGATCAGCGCCCCCCCTTCTGCATCGGCCACCCGACTGGCGATCAGGGGGGTCAGCTCCAAAAATTGATTTAGGTTCTTCAGGCTCCGCAGGGCGAAGCTGAGGGAGCTGAGCAAGTCCTGGATTTTATTTTGCTCGCGGTAGAGACGAGAGACCAGATCTTTCAGCGCAAACACAGGGGTTTTATCTGACGAAGGGCGATCGCCAGGAACACCATCGGGCGGGGTGGGTTGTCGAGGAACGGGCGTGGCAGTCATCAGGTTAAGAAGCCAGGCGGGAAACAGAAGAGCTGGAGCACCATCGCTGCAGATTGGCCAATCTTTTCCCAGCGGCAAAGCAACTGGAGAAACAGTGGATTGTCACAAGCTGCGGCGTCAGCCAGGATAAACGTCAAGCAGGCAGGTTTGAGTAGCCAGTATACGCCACTGATGCCTGTATGTGGCATACCCGTAGCGGGGGAAATCCTCAACCGTCTGAACGTTCGGTTAATTCTAGCGAATGTCGGCTAATTTCCAGCTATCCTTCCTAACAGTTCCGCATAATCCGGTGAATCTTTACACTTTCGTTAGATTTAGCAATGTTCGTCAGGTGACGGCATCTTTGGGGCCAACCAGGGAGATACAGGGACGGGTGGCCAGATAGCGCTGGGCGATCGCCTGCACCGTTTCAGGACTAACCGCCGCCACATCCTGCTGAAAAGTTTCGTCAAACTGCGGCCCCAGCCCCAAAATTTCATACCAGCCCAGCAGTTGGGCAATCTGGCCGTTGGTCTGTTTACCCAGGGCATACTGGCCCAGCAGCTTGTTTTTGGCAATTTGCAGGTCTTCAGCGCTTAAAGCCTGGGTACAAACCTGCATGACTTCGTGGCGCAGCCCGTCGATGGCGATCGCCACATTCTCAGGAGCCGTGCCCATGTAAGTAATGAAGTGGGACCAATCGACGCGGGTGGGATAGATGGCCGAGACGTCATAGGCCAGCCCCCGCTTCTCCCGCAGCTCTACAAACAGGCGGCTGGATAATCCATTACCCAAATACGTGCTGATCAGCTTCAAAGGCACATAGTCAGACTGGTGAACGGAAGCCGCCAGGTGGCCCAGCATCACGATTACTTGCTGGGTGTCCTGGACGGTAATCACCCGATCGGGTACTTCGGCGGCGGGGGCGTCGGAGGCATCGATCTGGGCTACCACAGCTTGATCTGTGGGCGATCGCCAGTCGCCAAAGGCTTTTTCTACCTGGGCGATCGCCTCCTCGGCCCGCAGCCGCCCCGCCAGGCTGACCACCATTTGATCAGGGCGGTAGTAGTGCTGGTAGAAGGCCACCAGGTCATCGCGGGTAAGCTGACCCACCGTTTCCTCAGTGCCGATGCCCGACATGGCGTAGGGATGGCTGCCGTAGAGGGCCTGCCGCAACTGCTGGTAGGCGATGGTGAAGGGCTGCTCCTGCATGGAGCGAATCCCCTGGATGGCCAGTCGTCGCTCCAGCTCCACTTCGGCTTCGGGGAAGGTGGGCGATCGCAAAATTTCGGCGGCGATGGTGAGCAGGTCCACAAAGTCGGCGGAAACGGCCTTGAACCCCAGCAAGCAGTAGTCGGACGCCGCATCGCTGCCCAGGTTAGCCCCCAGGGATTCTACCTTTTCGGCAATGTCCTGGGAGGAGAGGCGTTCGGTGCCCTTGGTAAGCACCGCCGACAGCAGGTTGGCAATGCCCGCCTGTTTGGGGGTTTCGTAGCGCCCCCCGGCCCGCACCAAAATCCGGGCTGCCACAATATCCGCCGCAGGATTCTCTGTTACTATCACCACCATGCCATTACTCAGCACGACGCGATGCACGGAACGATTTTGCGAAAGATAGGTCATCCTGGGGCGGTCAGCCATGTCACTCCTTAAATTGCACGAATTTCCATTCTAATCATGGCACTGCTCCCTGCGGAACACCACGCCCCCTGGACACATCCATTCATCGGGTGGGCGATGCCCACCACTCCAGCCGTCATCCCTACCAGGACGACAGTTCTCAGAACCAGATGGGCACCTTAAAATACAGAACTCCCTCGCGATAGCTGCGTGTATGGCTGACATTGAACTGCCCCCCACCGAAACCCTGCCCCCCCTGGCGCTGCTCCAGCAGCAGGCCGCCGACTGTCTGAATCAGCAAAAGTACGAGGAGGCGATCGCCCTCCTGGAACAGTGCATCGACCAGAACCCCGCCCACCTGCCCAACTACTGGCACCTGGGGCTGGCGGCCTTCCTGACGGGAGACGAACTGACGGCCCAAACGGTCTGGTTCTCCGTCCTCTCCCAGGCCGATGCCACAGAAGCGGAGGACTGGCTCACCCAACTCCTGCACCTCCTGGAGGTCGAGGCCACCCGCTGCCTCCAGACCGAGGATCGGGCCACGGCCCAAAGCCTCTACGAGCAAATGCTGGAACTACGGCCTGACAATGCCGAACCCCACCTGGGGCTGGGCCTGATCGCCTACCAGGAAAACGAATTTGAGCAGGGCGTCGAGCATTTCACGCAATTTATCCAGCAGGATGCCACCTTCGCCAGAGCTTTTCATCACCTGGGCAACTGCTACCTGAAGCTGGAGCGCTACGAGGAGGCGATCGCCGCCTTCCAGCAAGGTCTGGCTCTAGGGGAGGAGTCTGTCAACGTTCATCAATCCTTGGGACAGTGCCTGCACGAAACCCAGCAGCACGATGCGGCCCGTCAGCATCTGAAAAAAGCTCTAGAGGTAGAACCAGACTCCCCGGTTGCCTGGTTCTACCTGGGCTGTTGCGATTACGCTCAAAAACGGCTCCCCACGGCAGCCCAGTCGTTTCAGCGGGCAATCCACCACCAGCCTGATTTCTATACTGCCCACATTAATTTGGGGCGGTGCTTACGAGATTTAGCTAAGCCGAAGCAAGCGATCCAGGTTCTCGAACAAGCCATTGCTCTGCGCCCCAATGCAGCGCTTAGCTACAACAATTTAGGCGCGTGTTACAGCGATTTGGGTTACTACGAAGATGCCATTGCCGCCTTGACCCAGGCAATGATGCTTAAACCTAATTTTGCCGAAGCCTACAGCAATTTGGGCGTTGTTCACCGTGATCAGGGTGAAATTGAAGAGGCGATCGCCTATTTTGAACAAGCCCTCGTCTATAAGCCAGATCTCGCAGAAACCAGGGAGCAAATTGAGCAAATTACCCATTGCCTCCAGGCAGGCTACTTTCCGGGGATCAGACAAGCAAAAGGAGCCTGGGATGCGGTTTTATTTAAAGAGGAAACCGGCTATCGCCTCATTTTTCTGGTGGGCGATCGCGCCGCCTACCCCTTCTGGAGCGTGGGTGAATTCTGGTCAGCCGTCTCCCCAGACCTGAAAACCTGGACGCCCCTCGGCCCCATCCTTGAGCCAGATCCCGACTCCTACTGGCAGAGCGGTCGCATCCTGTCGGGCACCCTGCGCCATGAGCAGGGACGCTATTACCTCTTTTACTCGGCGGCTCCCCCCGGTGAAGCGATGCTGCACGAGAGCATCGGGCTGGCCACTTCCGAGGATGGCATTCACTGGCGGCGATCGCCCTCCCCTTTAGTCGAACCCGACCCAGCCATTTACCGGGCAGTGCCCTCCCATGTGTGGGACAAGGAACTGGAACACCGGGCCTGGCGCGATCCCTACCTGGTCTACGACCCAGCTTCCCAGCAGTATTACATGTTTACCTCGGCCTGCTGCCACGGCGATAATCCCCACTACTCAGGCTGTGTGGGGCTGGCGGTGAGCGATCGCATTGATGGGCCGTATCGCGTCTGTCAGCCCGCCGCCTATCCGTGTTTAGAGGGCACCAACGAGGGACTGTTCTACGAACTGGAACGGCCCCAGGTCTTCCACCACGATGGCCTCTACCACCTGTTCTTTTCCCTGACGCCCCGCATGATCAATCCCACCTGGCTGGAGCGGGTCGGGCTGGAGGGCATCACGGAGTCTACGCTTTACTGGTTCACCTCGCCCCATCTGGCCGGCCCC
>JAYKGU010000021.1:0-76469 GCA_035285585.1 Synechococcales cyanobacterium | reverse complement strand
CCTCTACCACCTGTTCTTTTCCCTGACGCCCCGCATGATCAATCCCACCTGGCTGGAGCGGGTCGGGCTGGAGGGCATCACGGAGTCTACGCTTTACTGGTTCACCTCGCCCCATCTGGCCGGCCCCTACCAGGCGGCGGCAGAGAAGCCCGTTGTGGTGGGGAGCGATCGCACCGGCCTCTACGGCACCCAAATCGTCCCCGGCCCCGACGGCCAGCTCTATGCCTTTGGCGCATACCACACCAGCTTCACCCTGGAGGTTTCCCCCCGATTTCCGCTGCGCTGGCGGCAGGGCGTTCCTGAAATTGTGGTTTAAGGTGATTTCTAGAAATATTCATCCCCTGTCCCGTCAGTGTTTATGGGTCCGCAGATGTCGCAGATGGACGCAGATTGGGAAGGACATCATTATTCATCTGCGACATCTGCGACATCTGCGTTATCTGCGGATGAATACCGATCGCCCCGCTGAACGACAAAACCTTCTCGATAAATTATCCAATCTCAAATTCTTGATCGGCAACTGGCCATCTGTCCCCAGTGGAGACGCATCCCGCTCACGCAATTTATGCAATTGGTTGCAAAATCACCGCCGTACAGCGATCGGGGGAAAGATACCGGGCGGCCAACTGCTGGAGTTCTTCCGGCTGAAAGGACTGGATTTGGGCGGGATAGGTGACGGACACCGCCGGGTTGGAGAGAATGCTGTAGTAGCCGTAGAGTCCGGCGATCTGGTTAGTGGTTTCGGTGGAGAAGGCGTAGTCGTTGCAGAGCTGACGCTTATAGCGGTTGAGTTCGTAGGGGTCGATGGGGGTGTGGGCCAGGTCGAGGAGGCGATCGCCAATCAAACCTTCCACCACCGCCACATATTCAGCATCTAATAGGGCGCTGATGGTAAACAGGCTGGCGTCCCGCTGGAGGGAAAAGCTGCTGTCGATGCCGTGGACGAGCTGCCGCTGCTCCCGCAGTTCCCACACCAGGCGCGACATCCGCCCCCCTGCCAGGGCGATGGACAACAAATCCAGCCCATAGGCATCGCGGAGCTGGCTCACCCCCGGCCCAATCCAGGCCATCAGCAGGCGGGCCTGCTCGATGCGGGGCAGTTGGATAACATCGCGGCTGGGAGCGGTGCGCTGGGATAGGCGGGTGGTGCCGTTAGGGGCGATCGCCCCACGTGGCGCAAATTCAGCGAAGGACTGCTCCACTAGCCGCAGGGTGTTCTCCTCGTCCACATCGCCGACCACCACCACCGTCATGCCATCGGCCTGGTAGTGGGCGCGGTGGAACTGGCGCATTTCCTGGGGCGATCGCCCCATCAGGGTCGCCTCCGTCCCCAGCACCGAGCGACCGTAGGGATGGCCGGGATAGACAATTTCCATGAGGGACTGGAAGCCCACCCAGTCCGGATCGTCGTAGGCTTGCCGCAGCTCCTCCAGCACCACCAGCCGCTCCCGGTCAAACTCGTCGTCGGGGATGGCGGCGTTGAGCAGCAGATCGGCGAAGTGGGGCAGGGCGTCGGTCAGGTGGGCGGCGGCGACGTTGATGAAGAAGTGGGCGTAGTCGTGGCTGGTGGCGGCGTTGGTCATGCCGCCGCGCGTTTCGATCACCTGGTCAAACTGCCCCGGCAGCAGGCGATCGGTGCCCTTGAAAATCATGTGCTCCAGGAAATGGGCCATGCCCGACCAGGGTTCTGGCTCGGCGATCGCCCCCGCATTGACCCACACATCCACCGTGACCACCGGGGTGGCGGGCACATGTTGATGAACAACGGTAAGGCCGCTCGCCAGGGTCGAGACGGTTGCCGGAAAGTCGTTTGCCGGAAAATCGAGGGATGACAGAGCAGTCACAGTGGCAGCATTAACCTGGGCATAATCTTATTCGTGCTATCCTAGCATTTTTTCGTGTGTCCCTGGATGAACGGCAGAATTATGGAGAAGAGCGTTGGACTGGTATTGGGATACTCGACGGGCGCGTCGTAGTTGTCGTTTTTACAGAACCGGACGAGCAAACAATCCGTATTATTTCACTTCGAAAAGCACTGCCCTATGAACGAAGACGCTATGAGCAATACCTCAAGGACGAACTGGGAGAAAGTTGACTCGCTCATGGAGGAAGAAATTGATACTTCGGACATTCCTCCGCTGACGGAGGAATTTTTTAGCAAATCGCGGTGGTGGAAACCTGTCAAGCCGCTAAGCGTAGTCGTTCAAGTTGATCACAGCACCCTGGCTTGGTTTCAGTCGCAGGGGGAGGATTATGAGAAGAAGATGGCGGCAGCATTGCGGATTTATGCTGAAGCTCACAGGGTGTCATAGGATGTCTAAAAGCCAGTGAAGGCACAGCTTGCAGTATGTCAAAACCCAGATATGATGAGGACGAAAATAAGTCGCGCCATGCCGCAGTCGATGAGGATTGCTGCGAGGAGATGGCTGAGAAATATGGCTGGCGATTGGTTGGGGTAGA
Source organism: Synechococcales cyanobacterium (assembly GCA_035285585.1). GTDB lineage: Bacteria > Cyanobacteriota > Cyanobacteriia > CAKZMO01 > CAKZMO01 > JAYKGU01. The sequence continues at coordinate 74,009 of JAYKGU010000021.1, read as the reverse complement.
GAAAACAGGTGACCCTATTCTAGAGGTCGATTGTGTATTTGAAGGGAAAACTGAATTTCCAAGGTCTTACTACGACACTGAAAAGGAAGAACAATAATGCGTAAATGGATTATCTTTCGAGCCGAAAAACGTCAACTCGGATGGAAAGAGCGCAAGTATGCTCACACTGGCTCCCTAACAAAAACCCTGTTTGAACATTACGACTGCTCTGATTCAGCATTGCCTGAACCTGGATATCGTCCACCAGAGCTTATTCAGGTTAATCAGTTTGCTGACCCCAACTATCCAGAAGCTTCGACGCATTACCGACACAGCGATTGGGAAGTGACACGGGTGGAAACCTATACGCCAGAAATCCCAGTCGGGATGGATTTTGATGTGGTCGTTATTTGCTACTGCAAGTACAGTCCTATCAATGCGCCTCTTAAACCGATGCCAGACCGCCAGGTTTCGGTTGATTCGTTTGGTGGAGACAGAGAAGCCTATGAGCAGTGGCTAGCGGCTCAAAAGCAACCGGCTCAGGTTTAGGAGCGCAACAGGTTCAGCGATCGCAAAGCAGAGCATTAGCATGAGGGCAAGTTTTCCTTTTGAGGAATGCTAAAAGGGCTCATTGGACGCTGTACTGTTCAAGCTTTGACCAGTCAACATGCGGGGAATTTTTTCTAAAATAAAAATAAAAGTCGGTACCGCTCAGATTGAGCCAAACCCCCTGAAAAATTAGCTCTCCTTTGGGTAGTTCGTCCGATCTGTTCGGCCACCACAGGAGACGAACGGCATCGGCATTCGACTGAAGAATACAGTAATCTAAATCAAATTTACTATGTCCAATGGCGAGGAAGTTTGGATCTGGTTTCAAGCGTGCAACATACTTCTCACTTTTTCCCAAACAATCAACCGCTTCGCGCTCTGTGTAGTAAGGATAAGCCCCTGCAAAGAAAACAGCAATTTTAGCATCCTCAGCTAAGACATTGTCCAGCACAATTGACGCTTCAACATTCAGGCGATCCTCAGTAAAGGGGTAAGACAATTCGCCTCTCAACCCATAAATACACAGCAAAGATAGGCTCAGAAAAATTAGAGAACCCGTGCCAGCGATCGCCAAGACGTGCATCGTACGATGCCTAATATAGGGCAGATCTAGAGACAGCGCCAGGAAAATCATGGGGACGTATGGACTCAAAAATCGCCAGTGTTGAGGCAGTCCATCTCCTCCAACGTAGATAACATAAAGCAACATCGAAATCCCGATCCCCGATAGCAGCAGCTTCTCCCTTGTCGGCCTCCATAACAAACTCGCTATTAGTAAAGGCCATAGCCAAAAATTTTGCTGGATGAAGGGCGTGATGTAGTCAATACCAAGACTAAGACGTTCCGCCAAAGTGTAGCCTACGACTTTCAGCGTGTAAGTATTGGGCACCCACTCACCGTAGTAATAGAGCCGAAAGACCAGGATGCTAAATGCAATCGCCACAAACGGCAATATCTCAATTAACCATTCGCGCGATCGCCTGAACCGAAAACCGAACACTACTAAGGCAGGAACCAAACTATCGGGTCGGGTCGCATAGGCTAGTCCTAATAACCATCCATAACTGCGGTTGCCATTGAGCGCTATTCTCACAGCACTGGAGACTAAGGCTGCCTGTAGCGACACTTCCATTCCCCTCAATGCCCAATAAACTAAGGGATAGTAAAGTAACGGCAGAACAAATGCTACAGTATCCCAGCTTTTGACGTACCGAAGCGATATTGCCCGGAAGTTCCATGCAGTAATAAGTAGCAGGGGTAATCCGGTCAGTTGAATTGCCAGTGGCACAAACCGCTTATCCAGAAACAGGGATAACAATGCAGCCCACAGAGTCCAAATCAGGTTAGTAAATCCTTCAACGCGATCGCCCAGGTTAAATACCAACTCCCCATGATGAGCGAGGTTCCAGCCATAGCGGAGGCTAATTAAAGCGTCATCGGCGATCATAAAATATCTCTGGCCGTCCATAGCGACAAACGACTGCGCCCAGACGATCCAGAGATACAGACCAGTAAAAAAGACTGCAATCCCAATAACTTTTCGCATAAGCAGATTGAACTCGGTTAACTACTTACTGAATAACCACAATTTGATTAGCACAGTGGTACTGACGTTCTTCCTGTTTAATCGGGAATGGATTCTAGATATGTCCAATATTTTTTCTTGTGGATTAAACTCGGGCAATCAACTGAACCGAACCCATCATTGAGAATGCCCAAACTGGTAGAACCTGTTGCCAGATAAAAGCTTACGCGCTTATACCAAAGCTCACAAATTGTAAAGCTCAGTATTATATCGGCAAATTTCAGCGCATGGGCATACTATCGGATATCACTGGCTTAGCCGATGTTCTTTACAATCTCCCTTAACCATGAACCACCCTGACCTCGACCTCGAAAAAGTTCGCCAGCAATATGATGCGGCTCCCTACCCCAAGGTGCCGGTGGAGAAATCCCCTAAGGATGAGCCGACCCGTGACGCGATGTTTCTCCACTGTGCGGTGACGCCCTATTACCTGCGGGATCAGCAGGTGGTGGACACCCACGGCATGACGATTTTGGATGCGGGGTGTGGCAGTGGCTATAAGGCGCTGCTGCTGGCGGAGGCCAATCCAGGGGCGCGAATTGTGGGGGTGGATGTGTCTCAGGCGTCGGTGGAGCTGGCGCGATCGCGCCTCAAATACCACGGTTTTGACAATGCCGAGTTTCATGTGGGTCGCATTGAGGACTTGCCTGCCCTGGCCCAGGAGTTTGGCTATGCGTTTGATTACATCAACTGCGATGAGGTGCTCTACATGGTGCCCGACCCGATCGCCTGCCTGGCAGCGATGAAGGCGGTGTTAAAGCCCAGGGGCATCATTCGGGGCAATTTCCACAGCCTGTATCAGCGGCAGAACTATTACCGCGCCCTGCAATTATTCAAGATGATGGGGCTGATGGATGATAACCCCGAAGAGTTTGCAATGGAGACAGTGATCGAGCTGATGAATGGGCTACAGGATTGGGTAAATCTCAAAGCTCTTACCTGGAGTGCCCCGTTTGCAAGCCAAACCGACCTGGAAAAGATGGCCGTGGGAATCCGCATGAACTTTTTAATTCAAGGCGATCGCGGCTTCACTGTCACCGATGTCTTCAACACTTTAAGGCAGGTGGATCTAAAGTTTGTTAGTATGTCGTACTGGCGACACTGGGAGTTGGCGGATCTATTCAAAAATTCAGAGGAACTGCCGCTGGCGATCGCCATGGGGCTTGAGGCTGCATCGCAGGAAGAAAAGCTCCAGATTTTCGAATTACTTCACCCCATGCATCGCTTGATTGACTTCTGGTGTAGCCAACCAGCTGATCCCGTTGCACTGCCAGCCGTTAGCTCTGAGGTGTTTGACTGGAATTGTGCCGTTGTGCATTTGCATCCGGTACTGTTGGATGATTCAGTTCGACAAGATGCTCTAGTTTGTATTAAAGAACAACGAGCTTTTGAGATCAGTCGCCATATTAATGTACCAACCCGCGTCTCCGTAAAGCTGGATACCCGTTGTATTGCCTGTCTGCTGCCTCTGTGGGATGCACCCCAGCCATTTGCGGCACTGGTGGATCGGTGGCTCCTGCTGTTTCCAGTGGACCCGATCACGCTGGCACCCGAAACAAAGGAGCGGACGACCCTAAAGGTGCGGGATCTGCTACAGCGGCTAGAGGTTTTTCTCTACGTACTGGTTCAGGTGAACCCGTAAAATCCCTCAATGGATCGCCTTCAAAAAATTTCCAAAAGGGGGTGATCGGAATTTTGACGGGGGTGGGCAAGTTATACCCAGGAGTTAGAAATCCAGTATCCCGCAACTCTAAGGAGAACCATTCCAATGAAATCTGAACTGAAAGCTAAGTTTCTGCAGCACCTGGTCAACAAGCGCAAAGAAGAGGGCTTCACCCTGATCGAGCTTCTGGTTGTGATCATCATCATCGGTATTCTGTCCGCCATCGCTCTGCCTTCCTTCCTCAACCAGGCTAACAAAGCTCGTGAGTCTGAAGCTAAGCAGTACGTCGGTTCTGCCAACCGTGCCCACCAGGCTTACTACTTGGAGCGCCAAACTTTTACCAGCGACTTCGCGCTGCTAGGTCTAGGTCTGAACACCGACACTGCTAATTACTCTTACACATTGTCGGCTGCTGACGCTACTGCAATGAAAACGCTGGCAACTCCAAAGAATACCAATACTTTGAGAGCTTTTATTGGAGGTGTAGACCTGGGTCAAACCGTAGGCACCAATGAAACCACTACCCGTGCAATTTTGTGTCAGTCGATTAAACCGTCTACTGTTACTGCTGCTGCAGTTACTCTCTCGGGTGGCACCGCTGAGCCTGCCTGTGCCACTGGTACTTTCGAAGAGATTCAGTAGGTGTTTGGTTAGCCTAAGCACGCAAGTCTAATTGCCTGTTGGCAGTTGCTTAGTAGAGTGGATAGATTTGTCTATCCACTCTTGCTTTTTGTGATGAAGCCTGTTCAAGTGCTTTGTGGGTCTATTTCTGTGGAATTGGGGCACAATGACAATGACGTTGTCCATTCCCCATTGCAGGGATTGTTGGGTGTGAACGTTGACACCCGTAGGGGCGATGTATGCGGTTGTTCAGTTTAGATTGAGACTCAAAGGTTTTGGCCGCACGCATCGCCCCTACAACCCTTGTGGCTCCAACGGAACCTTTGAATGGCGCTGTCAAACCCTTTGAATCATCCCTCCCCCTAATGGATCGACTCGCATCTCAGCAACTAGACCCCCAGCAGCTCCACCAGTGGCTTCAGCAGCAGCGCTACGCCTCCGTCATTGCTCACTGCCAGCAAGTCCTTGCCGAAGACGCTTCTGCTGCTTTGCCCTACTGGTTTTTAGGGTTGGCCCTTCTGCTGCAAGGTGATGAAGTGGCCGCCCAAACCACCTGGATGGCGGCTCTCCTGGAAGGTGATGAAGCCGAGATGGAGGGGCGATCGCGCGAGTTAGAGACGATATTGGATTTCCAGGCCAACCAGCAGGCGGAAGTCGAGCACTATGACCTTGCCTGGGCGATTCGGCAGCACCAGCGGGAACTGAACCCCACCAACCTGGAAAATCTCCTGAAGCTCGTGCTGCTGGGCACCCTGACGAAAAACTTTACCGGCGAAGACTTAGAAACCTGGGAGGTTATACCCTCACTGGAATCGGCAGTACCAGAGGAAATTAATCCAACTTTGCTGCTGCACACTCTTAAAGAAGCATTGGCTGCCGATCCGCTCCATCCGGCCCTGCTCAAATTCGCGACTGCCTGTGGGCCAATCATTCAGAACATTAGCACTAGCTCCGAGCCAGACTACCAAATCTATATCCATAACTACATCTACGTGTTGCTAGTGGCAGCGGCGGAAATCGCCTTTGCAGCCAATACTCCCCTGCTGTCAGTAGAATATGCGAAGCTGGGCCTGCGTTTGGATAAGGATCACCTGGAAGCACTGGGCTACTTGACCGCCTTTCACCAGGAATCAGGGCAATATCGCGAGGCTGCAGCTACGGCTAAGCACATGGAGGAACTAGCGGAAGCCCTACCCGACCAGATTTTTGCCTGCGTGAGTCGACTGCGAGCCATTGCCCAGATGGGGGGGCAGTGGCCAGAGGCGATCGCTCTTTTCAACCAGCAAAATCAACTATTACAAGAACTGATAGCTGTAAGACCACTACTCGATCGCACTACCGTTTCTCGGTTAATTAATCCCACCTTTATTTTTGCCTACTTTGGTGACACGCCCACCCTTAGCCGTCCCCTTCAGGAAGGATTACTAAAGCTCTGTCAGGACAGTATTCGGGTGCATGGCGGCGATCGCGCCACCCACTACGCCGATGCTCTCACAGTTCGACGACAACGGCACCAAGCTGCTGCCCAGGCAGGCATCACCCGCAAACTAAGGCTCGGCTATATTTCCTACTGTTTTCGCTCCCATTCCGTCGGCTGGCTGTCTCGGTGGCTCATTCAACACCACGACCGGGAAAGGTTTGAAATCTACCTGTACATGGTCAACTACCGTTCCCGTACCGTAGATCCTTTACAGGAGTGGTTTGTGGAACAGGCAACCGTCACCCAGAAGCTGGGGCGGGATAGTTTCGAGGTAGCTGACTGCATTTTTAAGGATGAAGTTGACCTGTTAATTGACCTGGACAGCGTGACCGCTGATGTGAGCTGTGAGGCATTGGCCTTTAAACCCGCGCCTATTCAAGTCACCTGGTTGGGGTGTGACGCATCCGGCCTACCCGCGATTGACTACTTCATTGCTGACCCCTACGTGCTGCCTGACAACGCCCAGGACTACTACCATGAAACCATCTGGCGGCTCCCCCAAACCTACGTTGCCGTGGATGGCTTTGAGGTGGGCATTCCCAACCTGCGGCGCAGCGACCTCTCCATCCCCGATGATGCAGTGGTCTACCTCAGCTCCCAAACCGCCTACAAGCGCCATCCCGACACCATGCGGCTGCAAATGCAAATCCTGAGCCAGGTGCCCAACAGCTATTTTCTGATCAAAGGCAAAGCTGACCAGGACTCGATTCAGCAGGCAGTGTACCAGTTGGCGGAGGAAGAAGGAGTGGAGCGCGATCGCATTCGTTTCCTCCCTTTAGTGCAGTCCGAGCTAATCCATCGGGCCAACCTGGGCATTGCCGACGTGGTGCTGGACACCTACCCCTACAATGGGGCCACCACCACCCTGGAAACCCTATGGATGGGCATTCCCCTGGTGACAAGGGTGGGGCAACAGTTTGCTGCCCGCAACAGCTACACCATGATGGTTAACGCAGGCATCACCGAAGGCATCGCCTGGACCGATGAGGAATACGTCGAGTGGGGCGTGCGTCTGGGGTGCGATCGCGCCCTGCGGGAGCAAATCCACTGGAAGCTAAAGCAGTCCCGCCAGACCGCCCCCCTGTGGAACGGTCGCCAGTTCGCCCGCGAAATGGAACGGGCATACGAGCAAATGTGGGCCACCTATTTAGAGGCATAACCCCGTAGGGGCGAAGCATTCGGCCAACACGTTATTGACTTCTGCAAAAGCTTCCCACCGAATGCTCCGCCCCACCAAAGGTAGAATCAATCAAATGATCGTTCCAAAACAATGGCACATGAGGATTGCAGCTTTGGTATAACCAGGGTGTAACCTGAAGAGTAGGGCTGATTACCGAGGTCATTATGAAAACTGCAATTTCGCTTCCAGACTCTGTTTTTGAAGAGGCAGAAGCGTTGGCCCAGCGGCTTGGCTTGTCCCGTAGTGAGCTTTACACCCAGGCGTTAAAAGCTTACTTGAAAAAGTACAACCGCAATCAAATTCTGCACAAGTTGAACCAGGTTTACTCTAGAGAGCCTTCTGAGCTTGATCCAGTAATAGCAAAGATGCAATTTATGTCTCTGCCTCATGAGGATTGGTAATGTATCGGGGAGAACTGTGGTGGGCGCATTTACCGAATCCAGTCGGTTCAGAACCGGGGTATCGTCGTCCTGTTTTGGTAATTCAAGATGATGTCTTTACTCAAAGCCGTATCAAGACGGTTATCGTCGTGATCATTACCTCGAATACCCAATTAGCAGAAGCACCCGGAAATGTGTTGTTGCCTCGGGAAGCGTCAGGTTTACTCAGGGATTCTGTTGCAAACGTATCGCAAATTTCTACCGTTGATAAAGCATTCCTAACCGAACGGATCGGCTCACTACCAGACTACTTGCAAGCGGAGGTAGACGAGGGGTTGCGGATGGTTTTGTATCTCTAGCCGCATTCCTTGGGAAACATCCACACAGAAGAGAAACGGGCAGGACAGGCGTAATGATGCAAGAACTGACATCCGACTGGCGGCAACAGGGCGATCGCTACATCGCCACAGGCAACTACACCCAGGCAGAAGCCCTCTATCGGCAGGCCATCGAAGCCGAACCCGATGTTGTCTCCCACTACTGGCATTTGGGGCTGGTGCGGCTGCTCCAGGGCGAAGAAATGGAGGCCCAGGCCATCTGGATGACGCCCCTCGCCGCTGGGGATGAGGCCCAGGTGGCCGACTGGACCCTGGAGCTGCTGCAAGTCCTGGACACTGAGGCGGCCCGCCAGCACGAGCAGCGGCACTACGATCGGGCCTGGCTGATTCGCCAGCACCTGCGGGAAATTGCCCCCGATGCCCTTAACAATTTGCTGCTGCTGGTGCAGCTTGACATCATGCAGGAGCAGTTTGCCGCCGAGCATCTGGAGGACTGGGGCGTCCTGGAGGCACTTGCAGCCGCTAACCCCAGTGAGGTCAACCTGGATCTATTGCTGCAAGTGGTGGCCCAGGTGCTGTTCTGTGATGAGTCACTGCGGGGCGATCGCGCCGATGATTTACTCTCCGCCCTGGTCAATGGGGCGGCAGCCTGGGTAGCGGAGCTGGCGGACTATGGCGATCGCTTCACCAGCATTGTGAGGCAGGCGGCAAATAAGATTGCCTATGTGAACCACAAGCCAGCGCTGGCGGTGCGGCTGGCGGAATGCTGCCTTCAGTTTCAGCCGGATCATGTGGGGATGCTGCGGCAGTTGGCCGGGTTTTATCAGCGGGCGGTGCGCTATGACGAGGCGATCACCACGGCCCAGCGTTGTCTGGAGCTGGCCCAGAACGTCACCGACCGGATTTTTGCCCAGCACTTAATGATTCAGGTGGTGATGATTCGCGGTGGCTACTGGCAGCAGGGCTGTCAGCACTTTCAGCAGGAACAAGCACTGCTGCGGCAGTTGCTGGCGGCTCCCCCAGCGGACTTGAGCCGCGATGAGGTGCGCCAACTGTTTACGATGGGATTTTTCCAGCCCTATTTCCGCGATGCCCCCCAGGAAAACCGCGCCCTGCAAAACGCCCTGGGCCAACTGTGCCAGACCCATCTGGAACGCCTGCTGCCCGACCCAGTGGCCACCTATCGCAGACGCTGGCGGGCGGGTGTGGCCCCATCTGCCCAAACTTCTCCCCGACGGCTGCGGGTGGGCTACCTGTCGAGCTGCCTGCGACGGCACTCCGTGGGCTGGATTGTGCGCTGGCTGTTCCAACACCACGACCGGGAGCGGCTGATGCTCCATGCCTACTTTGTGGGGGCAGGCTCCCAGGGCACGGATTTTTTGCAGGATCAGTTTGCCGACTGGGCGGAGGTGGCCCATCGCCTGCCCGCCGATGCCCTGACGGTGGCTCAGCAAATCCATGACGACGAGATTGACGTGCTCATTGACCTGGATAGCGCCACCTTTGACGTGGCCTGTCAGGTAATGGCCCTGAAGCCCGCCCCCGTGCAGATTAGCTGGCTGGGCTGGGATGCGCCCGGAATTCCAGCGGTGGACTATTTCATTACCGACCCCTACGTGCTGCCAGACAATGCCCAGGCAGATTACCGGGAAACCCTCTGGCGGCTCCCGTCTACCTTTGTGGCCATCGACGGGGTAGAGGCCACGGTGCCCAGCCTGCGGCGGGATGAGCTGGGCATTCCTGCGGATGCGGTGATCTACCTCAGCGCCCAGCGGGGGCAAAAGCTCCACCCCGACACGGTGCAGCGGCAAATGCAGATTTTGCAGGCGGTGCCTAATAGCTACCTGCTCACCAAAAGCTCCAGCCAGGAAGCCTCGCTCCAGGATTTCTTCATCCAGACGGCTCAAGCGGCGGGGGTGGCGGGCGATCGCCTCCGTTTTCTGCCGGAGGTGCCCAGCGAAACGACCCATCGGGCTAATCTGGCGATCGCCGACGTGGTGCTGGATACCTACCCCTACAATGGGGCCACCACTACGCTGGAAACCCTGTGGATGGGGGTGCCGATGGTAACCCAGGTGGGGCAGCAGTTCTCCAGCCGCAACAGCTATTCTATGATGGTGAATGTGGGCCTGACGGAGGGCATTGCCTGGTCGACTGAGGAGTATGTGGAGTGGGGCATCCGCCTGGGAACGGATGTGAAGCTGCGGCAAAAAATTGGGTGGCAGTTGCAGAAGGCGCGGCACACGGCACGGCTCTGGGATACGCGACGGTTTACCCGCGAGATAGAGGATGCCTATGAACAGATGTGGACGCTGTATCTGGAGTCGCGACGGTAATTTTGATGCGAAGGAGAGCTTCCTCAGAAAACACAATCGGTAGGGCGAACACCAAGTCGATGGTGAATGTGGGCTTATAGGAGGGCATTGTTTGGACAAATTAAGGAGTAGGAGATTGAAGCGTTTGTTGGAAACGGATCAAATGCTCCGATAGCAGGTAGCCTGGAAACTGCTCCAATCCCGCAAAACGAATCCTCTGCGGGATGGGCAACAGTTTATCCACGGTATAGAGGATTCCTATCAGCAGATGTGGGCAAACTGGGTGAAGGGCTTTTAAGAGAAATTACCGCGGTTAAAATCACTGTGAATGTAAATATGCAAGACGATTGGCAACAACAGGTTCATCAACGCTGGGTAGCAAAGGATTACTCTGGTGCAGAGCAGTGTTATCGCCATGCCATTGAGTTAGAACCCGCAATTCACACTCATTATTGGTACCTGGGACTGGCTCTCTTGCTTCAAGGTGAAGAAGCGGAAGCCCAGGCAGTCTGGATGGCTGCTCTCATGAATTGCGACACCGAAGATGGGTACAGTGGTCTGTCAGAATTAGTTCAAATTTTAGATACTGAGGCCAAGCACCAGGAGTCCTATAACAATCACTCAGTCGCCTGGGCAATTCGACAGTATATTTACGAGTTAAATCCTGAAAACATCTATAACCGCTTCAAAATTGTCATTCTAGAAAGCAGGCTTAGGACATTAACCACCGAGCGTCTAGTAGACCTGTCGCTGGTAGACGCCTTTGGTTCAATTACGACACCTGATGAAAGCAAATCGGAGGTACTGTCAGAAACCCTGCAAGCAGTTTTGGAGTGGGATCCCACTAATCCGATGATTCTTGAATGCCTTCGCCTGGCATCAACTTATCTGGAACCGTCTTCCCAGCGAGACCGTATTCTGATCAAAGCGCTTAAACAAGCAGCCTATACCTGGAAATCATGGGACACGGCGCTACAGATTGCCGAGATCTGCCTCCAGCTTAATCCGACAAACCTTATCGTTTTAGAAGAGCTAGCGGCTTTCTATCAAAATATCCATCACTATAAGCAGGGCATTCAGGTTGCTCATCGCTGCTTTACACTGGTCCAGTCATCCGTCGATCAGATTTATGCCAAGTATTTGATCCTCCGTGGAATCGCCGCATCAGGAGGGCGGCGGAATGACTTCCTGCCCGATTGGACTGATTACGTAAACCTGTTGAGCAACCTCTCGCTGGATGATGAGCCTGATGTGAGTGATCGCGATATTCGTAAACTATTTAGTTCTGTTTTTCTGCTGCCTTACATGAAGGACGATATTGAAGAAAATCGGGCTATAACCAATCGGACAACCCAGATTTGCCAGACAATTATGCGGGTAGAGCAGGACGCCGGGGTTGATTTGTCTGGTAAATACGAACTCACTGAACACCAACTCAATCAACAAAAGATTCAAGCTTCTTCCCGTCCTTTGAGAATTGGCTACCTCTCCCGATGCTTGCGGACTCATTCAGTTGGTTGGTTGGCTCGCTGGTTAATTCAACACCACCGCCGTGATCGCGTCAGGGTCTATACCTATCACATTCAGTATGCTGTCGAGATGCCTGACCCGTTGGAAGATTGGTATATGCGTCAGGCGGATCAGGCTTATCAGATAGAGGCAAAATCTGAGGCGATTGCTGACCAAATTCACAAAGATCAGATAGACATTTTAGTTGATTTAGATAGCATCACAGCTCCCATAACTTGTCAGGTTTTGGCCTTGAAGGCAGCACCTATCCAGGTTACCTGGCTGGGTTGGGATGCCTCTGGACTACCGGCGGTTGACTACTTCATGGCCGACCCGTACGTGCTGCCACCGGATGCCCAAAAATACTATAAAGAAACAATTTGGCGATTGCCTCAAACTTACATCGCCGTAGATGGCTTTGAAGTGGGTATCCCTAATTTACGTCGCGATGCCCTTGATATTCCCAGTGATGCAATCGTTTATCTCAGCAATCAAAGTGGATATAAGCGCCATCCCGATACGGTACGGCTACAGATGCAAGTTTTGCGAAACGTCCCCAACAGCTATTTCCTAATCAAGGGAAAGGCAGACCAGGAAGCTGTCAGGCATCTCTTTAGCCAGATTGCAGAAGAGGAGGGGGTTAGCTTCGATCGCCTCCGGTTTTTACCGATGGTTAGCTCTGAAGCTGACCATCGCGCCAATCTGGGTATCGCTGACGTGGTTCTGGATACCTATCCCTACAACGGAGCCACCACCACGCTGGAAACCCTATGGATGGGCATTCCGCTGGTTACGCGGGTAGGCACCCAGTTTGCTGCCCGCAATAGCTATACCATGATGGTGAATGGAGGCGTTGTGGAAGGTATTGCCTGGACAGATGAGGAATATGTGGACTGGGGCATTCGTCTGGGAACGGATCATTCCCTTCGATCTCAAGTGACATGGAAGCTAATTCAATCTCGAAAAACAGCCCCACTCTGGAATGGACGGCAATTTACCCAAGATATGGAGGATGCCTATCAGCGGATGTGGGCACTGTATCTGGAGTCGCGACGGTAGGACAAGAATTGACTGCTTACACGAAGATTGCCGGTGAAACGTGAAATTGCTCTGCTAATTTGCGGACTTGCTGGACGGTGAGGCGTTGTCTGCCACTAACGTAATTATGTAATTATGTAGCTGAGTTTCTCTGCCTTTACCTACTTAGGGTTACTTGGATAAGTTCAAGTTCTTTTTCCCTAATTGATTCAAACAAGTCCAAATCCTCGTTTGTAAATGCACAAATATCCAGGTAATATACTGCTGCTCTCCCGTTACACCGTAAGTTTGAGAAGAGAAAAGTAGTCAAATCGATAAATTTCTCAAGATCATCCTCCAAGCTTATCACATAATTACCAAAATTATCATACACTAGAAACTTTGTATAGCCACACTCGATTAAAACTGTTATCGCTTCCAATGATTCAGTATAAGCTGACAAGTGAAAAAGTGTTGAATATTCAAAATAGATAATCGGCTTATTCACCTGAAGAATTTCCTTTGATTGTTTGATAATAGAAAAATCAAAACCATCAGTGTCAGATTTTATAAGTTTAAAGTTACGAAAAGATGGATGACCTTCTAAAATCGTTTCAAGGCTTTTCATGTTCACATAGAAAAATCCGTCAGAATTGACTGCATTAACAATCGAAGCCGTTCCACCTTGCATCCATACTTTACTCAAATCTACAGATTCGCCGTCTTTCCCAATGAAACAATCTTCGATCTGAATGTTTCCAATAACTTCTGCATTGTGTTCAAGGTACTCCAGGAACTCTGGATTGCCCTCAATACATAAAGTTGGAATGCTCTGATATTTTTGAATCAGTGCAGCACTATCGCCAACGTTTGCCCCAACGTCAATTACAGTTAAATTCTGATATTTGAGAGCAGCAAACTGCGAGATATATCCCAAACAAATATCATAACGAGGATATACAGATTGATAATGATCAAGTTGATGATCATCAGGCAACATAATTTTGTAGGAACCGATCTCATACTCTTTTGGCATCTCAGAATAGGGGTAGGTTGTGAATAATTCTACGGTATACAAAATAAGAACTCGATTTCCATCTATGCTTTAACGCCATTAATGTAATCAGAGCACTATTTACTTGTCTAGAAGTAGTTGAGCAAAATGACGTTACTTCACATATCATATTCAATAATCGGTAGCAAAGAAGCATTAACTCCCTGAACTTTTGCCGTATTTTCTCCTTCCAACGAAATCCTCCCTTGAACTAGCTTTAGTAAATTACTCCATTGCATCGAACTAAGTTCTCCAGTTAATGCGACTTTTGGTCCGGTTCCAAAATCTATTTCTTCCTCCAGCATCAGGTTTACTGCAATGCTGGACATGAGCAATTCAGCCTCTTCTTCTGCAATATCACTCCCGTCGAGCACTAAAGTCATCCGCTCTTTGTCCGGATGATGACTAAGAGAGCGGAGAATATTCTGAAACTCTTCACCCAAGGTCTCTATGGGCCGAGTCCAATCAGGAAATGCAAGATAGTTGATATCCTGTAAATTCAAGTTCGCCAAGGTCGTACGAATTAATGCGGCTTGAACAGTCTCAGCCATTGACTGCCAAGTAAACTGCTCGGCTCTCTCTTTACCTACAGAGATAAGGGACTGACGAAGTTCAGGTTTCTGAATTTCACAGAGGGCAGTCGTCATGCCAATCACATCGTCACTATTCACATAAAGCCCTGCTTCACCCACTACTTCTGGAATAGACGCATTGGGGGAAGTAATAATAGGGCAGCCACATGCCATTGCTTCGACTAGAGGCAACCCAAAACCCTCATATTTGGAAGGATAGACTAGAGCGATCGCTCCTGAATACGCTACTCCTAGTTCTTCGTCGCTTAATCTCAAAGCATGGATCTTCGTACCAAATACATATTCTCGAAACGCTTCATGTATCGAATCTGAACCCGTGCAAATCACTTCAAATCCAGCTCTACTAGGCAACTTGGCAAACGCTTGAAAGAACAAAATAGCATTTTTATAGCTCTGAGGTCCGCTGTTTGCTCCTACCAGAATAAAATAAGGCTTAGTGATACTATATCTTTCTTTGAATTGAATAATGTTTTCAGTTGATGCAGGTTTAAAGACGTCACTTACGCCGCATAAAGCAACTGTTATTTGATCTGAGTCAATACCAGAGAATAATTTAGCTAGATCATTAGCTGTATTCTGTGATATTGAAACATACGCTGATGCTTGTTGGATAGCACGATGTTTCTCGCGCCACATAGGATGATTCAAATCCCACCCCATTACTTCTGGAATCATGTCGTACGCCATGAAAACAGAAGGTGTTGAAATGGGTGAAGTGTAGTAAGTTGAAATGAATAAGTCAACTTCTAAATAATCACAAACAGCTTGTAAAATCCCTCTATCTTCTGTAGCCGAATTGTAACTATATTCAGGAATCGAAAGGTACTTTATTCCAGGGAATTTTGGGGCTGAGTCTCCGCGCTCAAGAACAATGATATGGTCTCTAAACTCATTTTTGGACCAATACTCAAGAAGCGAGCGCCAAACCCTTGCAATGCCAGTATTATAAAGTTGAAAGAAAACGCCATCGATAGCAATATATGGGTGTTTAGTAGATTTGTAATTCTCAAGCGCTTCAGAGACCCGACCAGCTGAATCCTTTCTCTGAATGGCTTTCTCTATTTTTAGTCGGCCAACTGCTGTTTCCAGTTCAATGGGGGATGCATACTCAAGTGTTGAGGGTGGCTTTGCAAGGTTGAGTCGAAAGCTGTGGTCACTCTTACTTAACTCAATAACAGCAATTGAATTTGCGAAGAGAAAAGGATTATTATATTCAACGTCTGATAAATCTTCAGGATTCTCAACCTGAATCCATCTTTGGTAAGTTGGATAAGGATAATCTTCGCTAGTTCTCATATCAGTTTTTTTCAAGAAACCAATGAAGGCATCCTGCTTCCTGACTTGATACTTCTGAAATAACAAGTCAAGATATTCCTGGCTAAACTGAATATACCAATTTCCATCAATTAATTTCCCAAAAGGGACAGTTATTAGCGCTTCTCCCCCAATTTCCAGGATCTCATAAATTTTGGCTATCCCCTTTAATGGAGCTTCCCTATCCCTCTCATGATTGGCTACTTCGCCATAAATTCCTTGGGGATTTTCTCCCTGTCCAATATGCTCTGCTGTTGAGATACAAACAACGGCACCATATTTCTCTGTTGATGGGATTTCCATCAAATCAATCTGATCTACACCGATGTTTTTCTCGAACTTGTCGATAATCTTTCTGTTTTTTATTCCAATATATTCACTTAGGAAATTTTCATAATTAGACAATGTATTCCCAACTTCTAATATCTTACTCTTGCGTGAGTTTCTGACAAGGAATTCAAAACCAATGGGAATTTCTACAGCTCTCTCGCTCGGATTGTTGTACTTTATACTGTTATAATGGAAAACCTTTCCCTTATAAGTAAATGTATCCATACTGCCCTGCTCTAATGTATCCATACTGCCCCGCTCTAATGTATCCATACTGCTCTGCCCTGACAAGGAGCCGATTTCAGAAATGGTGCGAATCTCCTCTTCCTGAGTAATCTGCTGAATCGCTTGATCAGACTCATCGTGCTTAATTTCAGGAGGAATCACATAGTCAAGCGAGGAAACCGGTTCTTTAATCTCTGTAGCACTCGTTTGAGTCGCCTCTTGACGAAGTGTGTGAGCCTGAGACGGAACGCCTGATAGCTCGGCATCCCACGGAACAGGTTTGACGACCTCCAATTTCGCGCTAACATGGATGACCTCATCAGGAGATTTTACGTGCCCTGCTTCGAGTAGCCGAAATGCGCCTTTAAACCCGTACTGATGGCATAAACCGATGTAGCCAGGAAACTCAATGCAGTAGTACTTGAAAGAGTTGATATTCCAAAAACTGACGTGCGTTGGGTCTTGGAACGCACCCCTCCCATCGCTAGAAGGCACAAAGATATCAACTTTTGCACCGGGTTTACAGACACGCCAGATTTCGTTCATGGTGTGTATGCGATCGACGAGATGCTCAATTGCATCATAGGCACGCAGCTCGTCTACAGTACTATCTTCGAAGGGGAACTTCTTGTTAAGGTCAGCAACAATGTCAACCCCAGGGATAGGGGCAATATCAACCCCAATGAAGCCCGGAGCCTTGCGAGGTCCACAGCCGATATCAACACGTGTAGGAGTAGGTAGAGAGGTCATATGGGGGCACCAGCGCTTGCAAAGAGAACATGCAATAGTATCTAGTTTATTAAAGAACTTATATCTTGCTTGA
The DNA here is from genome assembly GCA_035285585.1 of Synechococcales cyanobacterium. Classification (GTDB taxonomy): domain Bacteria; phylum Cyanobacteriota; class Cyanobacteriia; order CAKZMO01; family CAKZMO01; genus JAYKGU01. Next base: position 57,054 of record JAYKGU010000021.1, on the reverse strand, counting down.
AATTAGATAAATTTATTCAATTGGAATAAGATTTTAATTGCTCAATAACATAGCTGGCAACTGCTGCCGTCGTCAAATATTTTTTTGCGTAGTTAAAAAGGTACTCAAGATTAGATAAATATCCTTCCATATCCAGATACTCGTTCTGAACGCAGTAGTCGGCGATTTCCATCAGCCTTATCGTTTCCAGGCGAGGAAATCTATGCATCGTCAAATAGGGGCAGTCTAACAGATCGGGAAAGTACGGGGCGCATCCTTGAGCAATGATTTCATAGTGACGTAAGCAATCCCATCCGGCTTTTTTCGTAGTGAAACCGAAGAAGCTTTCTTGATACTGCTGGTAATAGTCCTCCTCCTTTTCATAGATGTAAGTACTCCGATCTCTAGGATCACAGTGGGACCGAAAGCTGAGTTTTTCTAATTCGTAAATGTCATTAATAAACTTGTCCTTCGGCACGGAAAAGTGAATTGGCAAAATGAAGCGATTTTCTGCTTGAAGCTCTCGCTTGAAATAGAAGCCCCTGTTGAGCAGTAGATTTATGACCTTGCCATCATCCTCTCCATCAATGAAAACGATATTTTCGGGTGGGTAGATGTCCAGAACGGTTTCAACATAAGTTTGACACCTGTGAATACTACCGTAGACGATGAAGTCGAAGAATCTGTGCTTAATCTTGCTCTCTATATCACTCCTGTCGATATCCGATTCATCCTCTAAAAGCCCGTACAGTGTAAATCCTTTTCCGTAGAGGTTTGGCTTTTCTGATAATGGAAAGGTTTTATACATATATTCAACTTTGTTTATATCAACCACCCCATTTCCAAAGACTTCCCTTAACCCATGAAAAAGGGAATCACACTGATAATCCGGCATCAACCCCGACGAAATAAACAAGATATTCATTGAGTGTTTAGAAATTTTGGTTCGAAACCAAATAGTTAAAGCCTGGAGGAGAATCTTGTAAATAAACAAATTACAGCGTTAAGGAGCCTGTTCAGCGGCTTGTTGCAGCAGGGTTTGATATTGAGGGAAATCCGGATACATTTCAACGAGTTTTTCCAGAGGGGCGATCGCCCCTTCATAATCCCCCATCTCCATCCGCGTATTCGCCAGTCCCTCCAGGGCCACCACATTGTCCGGTTCTCGCTCCAGAACAATCTCATAGCCCCGCTCCTGGGTCTGGAGCTGCTCATTCAGGGAAACCGTCTCCGCCACCTCTTCATCGCCAAAATTTAGCGCACTCTGAAAGAGCTGGACGACGCTAAAGCCCGTAAAGCCCACAAACGATACAATTGACAGCCAGGTCATGCCCACTACAACGGGATTCTTAGGGCGTCTTTTCGGCTTGTCTGAACTGGAGGAGAGAGTCATAGGAGATATCCGCTGCGTGGGTTAATAGAACGTGAATTCCTAAGACTGACATCCGGGAGATTCACGAACCAGGTCTACTGGTCAGGATACCCACCTGAACGGGCAACAACCATCATCCTCAAAACATTTGTCACGATTCGTCAGCCCGTTCGTGATGGTACGCTCTTCTGCTTTTGGGTAAACTCGAACAATAGCAATTTTTCAACCGACCAAAGCCAGACCTTCCCCCCGTCCGGGTTCCGTCCCATGAAGCAGTCTCACCAATCGATTGTGGTCACCGTGGCGATCGCCCTCACCTGCATCGCGGGTTTGGGTGCCCTCCAGTTCCCCCGTCTGCAATCCGCCAGAAATCGTAACAGCCAGCTCTCCACCGCCGAACTCCAGCGACAGGATCAGCTCACCCAAGCACGGCTGGATCTGATGGAGCGCACCCCCACCTTTGGCTTTGGCAACCTCACCGCCAAGTGGACCTTCCTGAACTTCCTGCAATACTTCGGCGATGAGCCTGCCCGTCTCGAAACTGGCTACGACCTCAGCCCCGAATACTTCGAGGTAATCCTCAGCCAGGACCCCTACTTCTGGGACGCCTACCTGTTCCTCTCCGGCAGCACCACCCTCTACGCCGGACAGCCCGAGCGGGCGATCGCCCTGATGGACGAACACCTGCCCCAGCTCTCCCCCAAAGTGCCCGACCGGGCCTACTATATCTGGCGCTGGAAAGGGGTGGACGAACTGCTGTTCCTGGGCGATTCCCAGGCAGCTCAAGCATCCTTCGAGACTGCCGCCGATTGGGCCAGTGCCTATACGGATTCGGAAAGTGAGGCGATCGCCGCCCAATCTCGCCAAACTGCAGAATTTCTTGCAGACGACCCCAACAGCCGCCCCGCCCAGATTTCTGCCTGGACGAGCGTCTTCTACACCGCCGTCAGTGACGACGTGCGCCAGCTCGCCATCAGCCGCATGCAGGCCCTAGGTGCTCAGGTTTCCCTATCTGCGGATGGTCAACTTCAAGTTCAGCTCCCCCCCGATGAGTAATTCCCAGACCTATGACCCCCGCCTCTGTCGAAACGGCTCCGCTACGCCTCTCCCTCTGCATGATCGTCAAGAACGAGAGCCACAATCTCCATCGTTGTCTGTCGAGTGTTTGCGCCTGGGTTGACGAAATGATCATCGTCGATACCGGATCCAGTGATGAGACCGTGGCGATCGCCCAACAGTATGGGGCAACTGTCGATTTCTTTGCCTGGCGCGATGATTTTGGAGCGGCGCGGAACTACTCAATTTCTAAGGCATCGGGCAACTGGGTTCTCATCCTGGACGCCGATGAGGAATTGACGGGGGATGCGGCTGCCTTTCGTTCCCAGATCGAGTCATCCAGGGATATTCTCGCCTTCGCTATCGATCGGGTCGACCTGGTGCCCAGCCAATACGCGTCCAACATGGTGGGCGGCTTCCATGTCAGGCTTTTCCAAAATATTCCTGGGTTTCAGTATCGCGGTCGCTACCACGAGCAGTTGGTTTATGAGGGCGATCGCCCCAAACAATACGCCCAGCTAACAGGCGCACAAATTCTCCACCACGGCAATAGCGATGAGGATCTGGTACGGGAAAAGACGCTGTCACGCAATATCCCCATTCTGGAGCAAATTCGTTGCGAGGAGGGATTGTCGTTTTGGTTGCTGGACTGCCTTGCCAGAAACTATCTGTCTGTCGGGCAAGACGATGCCGCTAATCACTGCTATGCCGAAGCGATGGATCGGCTGCTGCCCCACCTGCTGACGGGCGATAAACCAGCCGACTCCTACTGGCTTATTACGATGATGCTGACGCTGGCAGAGGGAGCGGTGGATCGTCAGGATTTTGAAACGGCATTTCTACTGTGCCAGCGGGGGCTGGAGTGGTTTCCCAATGCCCTGCCGATGAATTATTTTGCCGGGAAAGTGCTCCTCAATGCTGGATTTGCCCTGGGCGCAGTTCCTTACTTCGAAACCTGTCTACGCCTCTCGCAAACCGATCAGTTCTATTCCGTAGAGCCATTTGATAGGGGGCTGCTCCATGTTGACCCCGCTTGCGCGTTAGGACAGGCCCATCTGGAACTGCAAAACTGGGAAAAGGCGGAGCAGGCATTCGAGCTTGCCCTGGCGGCGGCTCCAGACTGCGAACTGGCTCAGCAAGAGCTGAAAGCGCTGCGTCAGAGACCGCGATCATAGCTAGCAGTGAAGGATACCGATGTTATTCCCGCACCACCAGTCATCGTTTGAGTCACTGTACGACCAGGACTATTACCTGTGGCTTGAACAGCAGGTGGAAAAGTTGCGATCGCGCCAGCTCCACACCCTGGATATTGACTTACTAGCGGAAGAACTGGCGGACATGGGGCGCAGCGAAAAGCGGGCCGTGCGGAGCAACCTCACGAGCATCCTCATTCATCTGCTCAAGCTGTTCCTTCTGCTAAGTTCCGCAGCCGCCTGACAAAATCCTGGTGTTCCTGAGAATCAATTCCCTGCTGGAGCACTGCTAGCACCTGCGCCATCTCCCCCGCCAGCAGCGCATTCGTATCTAGCCACAGTCCCGGCATGACCCGACTTTTATAAACCGCCTCCCCAGTTATAGCGGACTGGAGGTAATAGGCTCCCTCCCGCAGTTCGTACCAGCGAAACTCCCCTTCCATCACCAGCCACACCAGATATTCCTCCACTCCGTTGCGGCGATAGGCAGTCAGCTTGTCATGCAGGTCATAGGAGGCGCTGCTAGCCGCCACCTCCACAATCAGCTCTGGCGCACCTTCGACATAGTCATCTGCGGTAATGCGCGATCGCCCACCACAGGCTTCCTCAATTCGCAGCAGGGCATCGGGCTGGGGTTCGTTGTCCAAATCCAGCCGCACTGTCGGATTATCCCCCACCATTACCCCTGGCGTCGCCGCTTCATAAGTTCCCAACCAGGTGATTACCCTGCCGTGGGGCCGAGCGTGGCGCATCATGCGAACCGGGGAAGCCACGTAGACAACTCCTTCAACGAGTTCAGCTTTTTTGACCTGAGGCATGGCTCGATAGCGGCGTTCAAACTCATGGCGAGTGAGGCGATCGCCACTCTCTAGTGGCGGCACCCACTCCTGAAGGATCACCGGATCAGCTTGCACGTCTAGCCCTCCCTAATCGTCCACCTCAATCAGCTTTTGCCGCGAATTCAGCCCCGTCTTAATCCGAATACTCGACCGGGGTACCTGGAGGTGTTCTGCTAACAGCCCAATCAGCTCGGCATTGGCCTTGCCGTCCGTAGGTGGCGACTTCAGCCGCACCACCAGACTGCCATCCGCCGCCGTCTGGATATCCTGGACTTTTGAGTTGGGCTTGGCTTTCACCTGGATCTTGGTCACGGTGGCACCTACATTGCGTCAAATCGGGGATGCAGTCGGGGGTGGAGGAGAGACTGGACGGGGCGATCGCCCTTTAAGTGCTCGTCCACAATGGTAACCACATCCTCCGGCTTCACCCGACAATACCAGGTGCCATCGGGCATCACCCGCACCGTTGGCCCTGAGCTGCACTGTCCGGTACAGTCACTACCGCTGACAAATACATTCGCCACGGGGGTCGCTTTGAAGGCCGCCAATACCGCCTCCGAGCCGTTGCGCTGACAGGAGCGATGCTGGCAGACGAGGACACAGCGGCGGCTGGGTGGGGTGGACGGATGGGTGGGTGGATGGGAGGCAGGATTCGTCATGGATTACGCGATTTCTGCTAGATTCAAGTCACCGTAGGGTGTGTTGCGGCGCAAGCCCAACGCACCAGCCAATCTGGATTCACGTCCCCATTACACCACGTTCTTCGGCGGCATGGCATCCATTCAGTCGGTCGGCATCAGATTTTACGTCACGGTGACGGTGGGGGCGGCAGGGGGTGCCCCAGCACACCTGCTGGGCGGGCATGTTGCTGAAGACGCTGCTCCTGGCCCCAATGACTGCGTTCGCCCCAATCGAGACCCCTGGAGCCACAAAGCAGTCGGTGGCCACCCATGCCCCATTGCCGATGTGAATGGGGGCGGTTTGCAGCCGAAAGCACGGGTCGTGAATGTCATGACTTCCCGTACACAGGTAGCACTTCTGGGAAATGACGCAGTGCTGCCCGACGTGAATCCAGTCCAGGCTGTAGAACACCACATCGTCCCCCACCCAGCTATGGTCACCGATCGCCACCTTCCAGGGATAGGTAAACCGGGCCGTGGGCCGGATGACGACTCCCGTCCCAATCTGGGCACCGAAGAGCCGCAGCAGGCCAATCCGCAGGCCGTGGAGGGAATGGGGGGTGAGAGGGAAGGCGATCGCCTGCACGAACCACCACAGCAGAATCAGCCAACCAGGACGTCCCCGATCAAAATTCGACTGGTCGTAGCGACGCAGATCCACCAGGGGCGGGGCGTTTAGTTCGGGAGCGGGGGAGTCGGGAGTCAGGAGTCGGGAGTCAGGAGTCGGGAGATTCATTTCTGGGGAAGGTTTGACTATTTGTTGTGGCGGTATGCGACCTATCCGCAGATGACGCAGATGACGCAGATGAATGGTCTTCCCTATGGTGGGTCATCTGCTGCTAAGGATCCGCTCTGGCTCCCCTTCTTCCTCAATGGGAGAAGGGGCTGGGGGATGAGGGCGAGGTCCGTACCCAATGACACCCTGGGCTTCTGCGTCCATCTGCGTCATCTGCGGACTGATAAAACGTCACTGACTGGATCGAAGATGGACGTTTCTAGAAACTACCTCACGTATTAGGCTGAACATCCGCCTGCATGGGCGGGTTCGCAGACGTCTGAGGCGAAGGAGCCGCCTGGTTCAGCCGTCCGCCCAGCTGCCGCAGCTCGTAGAGCTTGACCCCAATCTGGTATTCGTACTGACTCAGCAGACGACCATAGATGTAGCCCGCTCGCCCATCCAGAAAGCCCAGCCGAATGATGTAGAACAGAATGAACCGCAGCATAGGCTTGAAGGGCAGGCGCACCCAAATTTTCTTCAGAAACCGCTTGCGCTGCACCGCGTCGCCAAACAGATTTGCACCAATGGTGCCTTCGTCCCCCATGCCAGTCAGCAGGTTGTAGTAAACTCGCGCCTCCCAGTTGGAGTAACGGTTGTGGCGCTCCAGCCAGTGGAACAGATCCCGGAAGTCCTCATGGAGCATATCGTTTTGCAGGTAGCCCACTGCTCCCTGAAGGATTACGTGCTCGTGGACTTCGTTGTCTCCTGTGTTGGGAATTTCTTCGGTACAGAGATTCTCGTAGCGACCCAGCTTGTGGCGAAACAGACGCAGATTCCAGTCGGGATATTTGCCCCCGTAGCGAATCCACTTGCCCAGGAAGAACACCCGACGGTTGAGGTAATAGCCGCTGTAAGTCGGGTCCTGGATTTTGACGGCAATTTCCTCCCACAGCTCAGCGGGAATGCGCTCGTCGCAGTCCACAATCAGCACCCAGTCATTGCGGAAGGGCAGGGTGTCCAGTGCCCAGTTCTTCTTCTTGGGCCAGCGCCCGTTGAAGTGGAACTGCACGACTTTGGCCCCATAGCTTTCGGCGATCGCCACGGAGCGATCGCCACTTTGGGAATCCACCATGAAGATTTCATCGGCCCGTGCCAGGCTCTCAAGGCAGGCAGGCAGATTTTCCTCCTCGTTCTTGGCGGGAATCAGCACCGATACCGGGATTTTGGGGAGAGTAGGCGACATGGCGTTAGGGGAAGATAACAGCAAATTTTGGATTTTAGATTTTGGATTTTAGATTTTGGTTTGAATTTTGAATTCGTAGGGGCAATGCGCCGCACCAGTTAGGACACTTTCCCAGGAGATTGCGCTTCAGATTTTGACCACAGTCCCTGCAAAGCCGAGCTAAGGTATCCCAGCTGGCCGTAGGCATACACCAGATGGTCGAAGCACTGGGCGCGATCGCCCATTTCCCGCACGGCTCGATACAGGCCCCGCAGCAGCCGCTCGCCGCCCCGCTGAAATTGGGGCAGGCCATCCCGTCCGGCGCACCGCTCGCGGTAGCACTCGCTGATGCCCTGCCACCAGCTCCGTCGCAGAAACCAGCTTGGCTGTACCCGTTCGGGGGCGACATGGTGGGCCACCTGGGCATCGGGCAGATAGGCCACCTGCCAGCCGGTGGCGATCGCCCGTTCGGTCATGTGCAGCTCTTCGTTGGACAGCAGGCGGGTGCCGACGCGGCCCAAATGGGTATCGAATCCCCCAATTTTTTCTAGAAACGATCGCCGCACCGAGTAGTTTAGCCCTCTGGGGGTGAGGCCGGGGGTGGTGATTAGCTGGAGGCGATCGCCCAGGTCGTAGGCTCCCAAATTGCCCGCCAGGTTGCTGGAAATCCAGCGTGGCTGAGTGATGTTGGGCGGCCAGATGAGGGTGACCTTGCCTCCGGCGATCGCCAGCTTTTCGTAAGTTTGGTAAGCCTGATGGAGAACGTCCAGCCACCGGGGCGAGGCCACGGCATCGTCGTCCAGGTAGGCCAGAATGGGGGCATCAGTGGCCTCTGCCCCAGTATTTCGCGCCACGGACAGCCCCACCGTAGGCTCATAGAGATAACGAAGCCGGGGGTGGGGCAGGTAGGCATGCACCAGTTCGCGGGTGGCATCGGTGGAGGCATTGTCCACCACAATGATTTCATACCCTACCGATGTAGCCTGCTCCAGCAGGCTGTTGATGGCCTGACCCAGATAGGCATCCCGGTTGTGGGTGCAGATAATGGCGGCAATTTGGGGATCGGTCATTTCACGTTATAGCGTTACGCTTTCGCGTTAGGACACTTAAGAGGTGTGGAACCCCCGCGACGCGGGGGTTCCACACTCAAACCTTAGCCCGTAGGGCTATACCAGGGGCGAGGTAGCTGACAGAGCCAGCGAAAAACCGGCGCGAAGGTGCAGAAGCCAATGATCTGAAACCATCAGCGGGAAGCCTGCCACTTTTAGTTAACCCACAACGATGGGCAAACTTTAACTCACCGTGAAATTTCTGCAAAGCCTGAAAAGCGCACTTCCCCCAAGGCAACCCTGGCCCCATACGCAAAAATCCTCAGCGCGGGGCCAAGGATAACGGGAGTATCAACAGTAAATCTTTAGGCAAAATCCGATCAAACTCAAAACTCAAACCATTGCCAGCCCATCGCTGAGGCTCCCCACACGACGATGCCCCTACTCTGCTTCAGTCATTTTTTCCTTGAAAACTTTCCCAGCGCTGAAGGCCGGAACTGTGGTAGCCGGAATCGTCAACGCCTCACCCGTTTTGGGATTGCGCCCTTCTCTGGCCTGGCGATCGCGCGGTTCAAAGGTACCAAACCCTACCAGGGTCACCTTTTCGCCATCGCTAACGGCCTCCATAATGCTGTCCAGCGCTGCGGTCAAAATAGCGTCAGCCTGCTTTTTCGTTACCCCAGCTTTTTCGGCAATTTTATCTACCAACTCGCCCTTATTCATCACCCAAGCTCCTCACGTAATTTACCGATCAACACAAGATTTGCTGTGATTGTACCTCAGTCCTTGAAAAATCGGGCTATCTACGGAGTTTCATTCACTCTTTATCGGGAATTTGGCTGTTCTTTACAGTTCGTAAAGTAGAGTAATTACAGGTTCGATTTGATATCTCTATCTGCTATACAGAACTTGCTATACAGAAGCGCTATACAGAAGCGCTAAAGCAACCCCAGCCGACAGGTTGGGGTTTGTTATTAGGGCCTGTTATCTTTCCGCAGATGCCGCAGATGAACGCAGATAGAGAATCAGTACGGAGGGGGCGCAGTTTGTTCGGAATGGGTAGCCATCTGCGAAATCTGCGAAATCTGCGGATTAAAAACTCAACCGCCCCGTCCAACGGCTAACCCTTCTCCAGAGAGCGCCTCCGTTGCGCCCTACTTTTCCGTGAGCGACCAGACACCGTCCCAATCTTCCGGGGGCGGATTCTCCAGCCAGTGCTGGCAGCGCTTGAGCTGCACCGCCGAGGGCTTATCGTGGCGATCGATGTCTTCCAGGATGCTGCCAAACTCGTTCATCGCCTTGGTAAACCTCTGGTCGAGGTAGTAGGCCCGCCCCTGGCGATAGCGCTCGATCTTTTGCAGGGTTGCATCCGTCAATGGCTCAGAACGGAGGGCAATCAAGTCGTAGATGCCCACCGGCTCGTTCTTGCCCTTCACCCGGATGCGGTCTAGCTCCCGCGCCCACACCAGGTCAGCACAGGGCTGGTAAGTACTTTCGCTGATGACGATGTCGCAGCCATACTGCTTGGTCGCCCCCTCCAGACGAGAACCTAAGTTGACGCCATCGCCGATCGCCGTAAACTCCATCCGCTTGCTGCAGCCGATATTGCCGCTGATGACTGGGCCAGAGTTAATGCCGATCCCGATGGTGATGGGAATTTTGTTTTGGGCCTGGCGATCGCGATTAAACACCTCCAGCCGGTGGCGCATTTCGATCCCCGTCTGTACCGCCCGCCAGGCGTGATCCTCCAGGGCCAGGGGCGCGCCAAACACCGCCATGATGGCGTCACCGATATATTTATCCAAAGTGCCCTTGTACTGGAAAACGGCGTCCACCATGGACTCAAAATATTCGTTGAGCATGGTCACCAGTTCCTCCGCCTCCATGCTTTCAGCAATGGTGGTAAAGCTGCGGATATCGGAGAACAGGATGGACACATCTTTGCGATCGCCCCCCAGTCGCGCCTCGCCAGACTTCAAGAGCTGCTCGGCCACCTCCTGGCTCATGTAGCGATACATGGTGCTTTTCAGCCGCTTCTCGTCGCTGATGTCGTCCATGACAATCAGAGCACCGTAGATGTTAGAGGGGTCCTCCACATCAGCAATGGAGTTAATGGAGAGGTGGACGCTGTGCTGTTCCGCCTGGTGCAGCATCTCACTGGACACCAGGGTTTGTTCGGGATAGTACTGCTGGCGGTCTGTGTCGTCCTCTGGCTTGAGCGCCCGACTGAAGCATTCAGCAAAGCTGCGCTCCTGGACGTTAATCAGGGTCTCAATTGGCTTCCCTTCGACTGCGGAAGCATCTTCCAGGTTGAGCAACTGGCAGGCACTCTGGTTGACGGCAATTACCCGGCCTTCGTGGTCAGTGGAGAGGACTGCATTAGAGAGCGATCGCAAAATATCCCGCTGCATCTGCTCCTGCTGCTTCACCGTGTTGAACAGCTTGGCGTTTTGCAGAGCCACCCCCGCCTGGATATTAAACGCCTTCATGAACTCCATATCGTTGCGATTGAAGCTCGCCTTCCAGCATTCAGGCGGCATTGGCCATTTCTGGGGATCGTAGGGCGGGTAATCCCCCTGGCGTTTTTTGTTGATGAGCTGGGTAACCCCGATTAAGTTGCCGTCAGCGTTAAACACGGGCATGCACAGCATGCTGCAGGTGCGGTAATGGGTTTTCTTGTCCGTTTCTTTGGCGGTATCAGCGTTGGGGTGATCATACAGGTCAAACGGGATGATCACCGGTTCCCCGGTGGTAGCAACCTGTCCGGCAAACCCCGCCGACCGGGGAATGCGAATCTCCCGCAGCACGCCATCAATGGGAATTTTGGTCCACAGCTCTTCCCGGTCTTCGTCCACCAGCCAGAGGGTGCTGCGATCGGCCTGCATCAGCTCCTTGGCTTCGTCCATCACCCGCTTCAGGGTCTCCTCCAGATCCAGGCTGCTCTGGCTGAGGGCCTTGGTGGCCTTCATCAGGGCTGAGGCGGCCCGCTGCTGCTGGGTGGCTTTGTAGAAGGAGCGGGAGGACTCCAGAATCAGGCGAATCGATGGCGCGAATTCTTCAAAGAGCGCTTCGTCAGTGTGACTGAAGCCTTCCAGGTCAATTTTGTCTGCCAGGGAAGCATTGGACGCATACTCCTTCCGCAGCTTGTTGATTAGCTGCACCACCGCCACCAGGTTCCCTGCCTCGTCCAGCAGAGGCAGCACCAGCATGGTGTAGGTGCGATATCCCGTTTCTAAGTCTTTTTGCTTAGCAAATTCCGCCCGTGGGTCGCTATAGAAATCGAAGGGAATGTTGATTGTTTTTTTGAACGTTGCGGATTCTCCAGCAATCCCCATCGTGGCGGGAAACCGTAGCTCCAAATTGCCGCCTTTTTCGTTTTTAGCGAGAATGGACCACAGTTCATTCTTTTCTTCGTCTAAAAGATAAATTGTGGTGCGATCGGCGTTGAGCAACTCCCCAGTTTTCAGAGTAATCGAGCGCAGCATCTCGTTGAGGATGGCGTCGAACCCCTGGCTGTCAAGGAGGGAGTCGAGCATCGACAGGGTCTGGTTGACGATGTGCAGCTTTTCCTCGACATCGTTAACCACCTGCTTGAAAGTTTCGGTGGTTAACGGGGCCAGGAAAGAGCCGAAGCTGCCCTGGGTGGTAGCCAGCGTCCCCCCGGTTCTAGAAGGGCCTGAGAAAGCAGAGCCATCCGACGAGAAGCCCTCGGTTGCACCCTGCACGCTGATCGGAGACGCTTCGATGGATTGCTCTAACGGAGACTTGGCAAGACTGCCCTCAGCCGTTGGCGGCATCCCTGTACTCACGACCACAGCATCGACTGACACCACGTCAGCATTGGTCATATCGTGCAACGGATGATTGGGTAAAGAAGATGAAGCTGACATAGGAGCGATTTAGCGAATCAGTGCAGATGCATTGAACGATTCGGAAGATATCGAACCTGAAGGCGGCGAAGCAGCCACAGCACGTGAACGCACTTCCACTCTACAGCAAGCTGCCAAAATTGCCCGTATCCTAGCACCCAATCTTTTACCGCTCGTTGAGCCTGAGCAAAAATCTCTACCGTGATAATGCCGTGATTATACGGATTGCACTGCCCGCAGTCGTGACTCTAGAAACCGATCCATCCAGGTTTCCAGGTAGACCCGATTTTCCTGGCGCTGTTGGGGATCATCGGTGGTAAGCGGGTAGGGAGCCAGCCCCTGAATGGCTGCTGTGGTCACGCAAAACATAGACTTTTGAAAGCTTTCACAGATCTTAACGCGCAGGTCATCCTCACCGCGCCCGGTGTGCCGGTAAATGTCGTGCAAATAGTCAGGTAAGTAATGTCGCATATCCTGCATGAGTTGGGTGGGGGGAATGCCCGAGCCGCCAATGGGCAGGGGGTCGGCAAAGAGCGCACCGTAGGCAAAATCTTGCTGGTAGTAGGGAATTTGATAAGCCTGGGCGTTGTACGAAATGGTGCCCGGGAAGGGGGTTCCTCTAAAGAACACGGCTTCCACGTAGGGAACTGCTGCGTCGGCCAGGAAGGTCAACCCGGCGGATTTGGGAATCACCTCGAAGGTTTCCCCCCCCACCCTAACCTGATAGGTAATAGGGCGAGCGGCATCGGCAACCAGACCATCAAGAATATGGGCGACCACATCGGGAACGGTTTGAATATTGCCGCAATCATACTGATCTGACAGATTCAAAAAAATATCGCTCATTACCCGCCAAAACTGACCTAATGCACTGTAGTAGCACATCTGGCGCATCTGCTCTGGCAAAAACTCTGGAAATGCCCGATGGAGTCCCCGTAAAGGCCAGTTCCAGCGAAATTTTGCCTGAATAAGTGGTTCCACCAGCGCTTTGAACTTGGGATCATTTACATAATCCTCCAGGCCACCGCCGCCGTGCCAGAGCATCGCTTTCATACAGTACTCGGCGTATTCATAATTAATGCGGTCGTGCCACCAGTGGCGTAGCAGCTTCTGAACCGTCAGATCACCGTTGAAATACTTAAAGAAAGGAAAAAAGACCAGAAATTGCTCGTTGGCGATGTAAATCAGGTTATTTGAGTAAGCATCCAGGATGACGCCATAGCTTTTGAGAACCCCGACAACTTCCATGACGTTCGCTGGTGAATCATCCAGCAGCGCCGCCCCGGATTCTAACCGATAAATATATTCTGCAAGGGGATGGTGGGAAGGCTTGGGTAGATTGGTGCTCGTCATAGCAGAGGACTAGTCGCGAATGGAGGATAGGGAAGCTGGCAGATTTCCAGTACCGAAGGAGACGGTAGGGGCAGTGGACGAATGCTGGATAGGACTGGGGTCGGGCAACCGCTGAGCAGCAAACTGGCCGGTGAGGAGATATCCGGCTTCTGGCTCAGTCCAGCGCACCATCCAACCGGGCTGTAGCCCCAAGACCAGAACCAGACAAGCCAGGGCGATCGCCGGAAATCGCTCTGACCAAAGTACCGGCGGCAGGTTGCCCAGGTAAACAGGTAGGCGGCCAAAAAACACCTTATTGATCATCAGCAAAAAGTACACAGCGGTGAGGCCCGTTGCTACCATGCACAGCAGGGTTTGCAGGGGAAAGATGGGGAAGCTGCCCCGAAATACCAAAAACTCAGCAATAAAGCCCACCATACCGGGGATCCCCGCACTGGCCATCACGCCCATAATCATCAAACTGCCCGTCAGGGGCAAACCCCGCTCTGGGTTGAGCAAACCCCGCAGGTAGTTCACATCCCGGCTGCCCGTTTTCTTGTAAACCATGCCCACCAGCAAAAACAGCATGGCCGAGATGAGGCCGTGGCTTACCATCTGAAACACCGCCGCCGTAACGCTGAGGCGGGTGGTAGCGGAGAGGGCCAGCAGCACAAAGGCCATGTGGGCAATGGAGGAATAGGCCACGACTCGCTTCATGTCAGTTTGGGCGATCGCACAGGACGTTCCATATAGCGCACTCACGGCGGCCCACACCGCCAGCCACGGTGCCAGATAAGTCCAGGCTTCGAGGAACAGCCCGACTCCAAAGCGCAGCAGACCATAGGTGCCCAACTTAAGCAACACCCCTGCTAGCAAAACGGAGATGGGGGTGGATGCTTCCACGTGGGCGTCGGGGAGCCAGGTATGCAGTGGAAAAAAGGGAATTTTGATGCCAAACCCGATGAGCAAGCTGCCCAGCAGCAGCACCTGGGCCGACAGGGGCACCGATTGGGAGCGGAGGGCGTCGTAGTTAAATGTCTCTGCCCCAGAGAGCCAGGTTAGCCCCAGGAAGGCAGCCAGAATAAAGATGCCAGAAATGGCGGTGTAAATTAAAAACTTGGTGGCGGCGTAGCCGCGCTGCTTGCCCCCCCAAATGGCGATTAAAAAGTAGAGCGGAACAATCTCCAGCTCATAGAACAGGAAAAACAGCAGCACATCCTGAGCTAGAAATGCCCCAGTAACGCCCGCACCCAGAAAAAGCAGAATCGCGTAGTAAAAGCGGGGCCGCTCAATGTCGTGGTCGGTGCTGACGATGGCGATGATGGTCAGCAGGTTGTTTAAGGCCAGCAGGGGCAACGATAGCCCATCCAGCCCAAGCTGATAGTTCAGTCCAATGGGGCGGATCCAGGTGATATCTTCGATGAACTGGAGGTTTGGCTGGGAGACATCGAACTGAAAGGCCAGTATTACCGTCCAGGCGAGTAGACTAATGGCGATCGCCAGAGCCGCCCGACGGTACCAGTGGGGCTGAATTGATTTGGGCAACAAACTGATGAAAATCGTACCCAAGAGTGGAACCCAAATCAGCGCACTCAGCATCTTTCCAGTCCCTCCACTTTTCTAATAATTAACACCGATGCACTCTCGACCTAGAGATGGATCAATTCTTTCAATAAACCCGATCAAACGCCCAACTAAAACAGCCAACCCAGCCAGCCCAGGGCCAGCATAAATACCCCCACCATGCCAATCAGAATCGTCAGGATGTAGAACTGAGACTGCCCCGACGCGCTGTACCGCAACGCCTGACCGCTAAGTACTGCCGCAAACCCCAGCAGGTTGACCGCTCCATCAACCACATAGCGATCAAACCAGGCGGTTAGCTTCGAAGCCTGGCCAACCAGCCAGACAACGGTAATGTTGTAAAGGCGATCGATGTAAAAGTCATAGGCTAACAGATCCTGGGTGAATCGCATGGAAACCTGGGCAGGGCGCGACCAGGCACGACGCAGCTCAATGGTGGCCCCAATGACGACCCCAACCAGCCCAGACAGCACCAGTGCTGGCAATGCCAGTCTTACAATCGGCAGATCGGTGTTTCCTAGCGGCTGAATCGAACTGAGCCAGAGCGACCAGTTCATAGGAATCAGCGGCGACAGCAGCACGATGGCGGTCATGGTTACCATGGGCAGCGCCATGGGCCATCCCACCTCAGGGGTACGACGGGTTTTCATCTGGGGCGCACCACAGAAAACCAGGCGAAAGACCCGCGTAAAGTTGATGGCGGTCAGTAAATTAACGGTCAACAGGATGAGCAGCAGCCATCCGGGCAAGTCCCACTGCCCCCCTGTCCAGCGCCGAAACGTCCAAAAGGCCCCCAGGGGCAGGAGGCCGATCAGGCTGGCTCCGCCGACGGCGAAGGCACTGGTGGTGGCAGGCATCCGCGACCAAAGCCCGCCCATTTCGGTAATGTTCTGGTTGCTGGTGGTAGAAATAACTGAACCGATGCTCATAAACATCAGGGACTTGGCCAGGGCATGAACCATCAGCAGCATGAGGGCGATGTCAACCTGCTCCAGCCCTACGGCAATAAACACCAGCCCCAACCAGGCGCTTGTTGAGTGAGATAATGCTCGCTTGATGTCAATTTGGGCGATCGCCACCAATGACGCCCCTACACTTGTTACCGCTCCAATCAAGATCAGGGCATCGGCAGAGACAGGGGACAGGCTGAATACCGGCTGCAGTTTGATGAGCACATAGGCCCCAGCAGAAACCACAACGGAATTCCGCATAATTCCAGCGGGATTGGGGCCTTCCATGGCCTCGTCTAGCCAGAGATTGAGGGGAAATTGAGCACACTTACCGGTCGGTCCGGCAATTAAGGACAACCCCAGCAGGGCAGCGACCAGCGGCGGCAGCGGCGACGTTTCGGCCCAGGACTGCAGCTCAGAGAAGGATAGCCCTGCCCCATAGCTGGATAGGGCTACAATGCCCATCAGCAAAATAATATCGCCCACTCGTTTGGTGAGGAACGCATCCCGTGCCGCCGTTACCACCAGAGGTTGAGCATACCAGAAGCCCACCAGCAGGTAGGTAGACAGGGTTAACAGCTCCAGCAGCCCATAGCTGAGCAGCAGCGAGTCGCTAATGGCAATGCCGCTCAGGGCTGCTTCAAAGAAGCCCATCATGCCAAAGAAACGGGCAAGCGACCAGTCCTTCTCCATGTAGCCGAGGGCATAAAACTGGGCCAACAGGCTAATGCCAGCGACCAGCTCCATTGCACCCAGGTTGACCGGGGAGATTTCCACCGCCAGTGTTAGCTTGAGGTCAGCTACCTGGAGCCAGTTCAGCAGGAAGGTTTGGGGGGGCGATCGCCAGATCAGGTAAAACGCAATAGAGCCATGCAGAACCGCCAGGGAGGTCATCAAAAGATTGAGGTAGGCCGCTGGTCGAGGCCCCGTCCGGGCAATTACCCCAGAAGACCACGGCAGGGTTAACAATGCTCCCAGCAGGCCATAGAAGGGAATCAACCAACTTGTTTGCAGTAAAAACTGCTCCATTGCAACCGTCCCATTCTGAAGATGTCTACCAAAAAAGATGCCTATCAAAAAGGCCAGAACCGCACGCTCATGCCAGTAGGTGACGTCACCGACGCCAGGGAGATGCACTGCTACTCATACCAGGCCCTTTATCAGCCAGACTGCTCCACATTAAATGCAATAGCGCTTTAGCAATCGACCTGGGAACCATTGGCTGTCAGCAGTCCCAAAGCACAGTGCCCTCAAAGAGCCACAGACTTGGACTACCCTGTAGCCAGGGCATAAATGTAACAAATGCTTCATCTCCTGCTTACTTATTTAGAGTAGCAGGATTGAGGCTACCCATACCGCTTCCCTGCCAAACCCGTGCCATAGGGAGGAAAGATTGTTAAGAAATCTAACTCCCCTTGAATAATTCTTGCCAAATTTGAGGATTGATATAGATACCTTGAGACTTAATTCGATCAAGTCTTTCACTTCAATCTTAAATGACAATGAAGAGTGGGTTGCTGGTGATGGCTCTGTTCTATCAGCTTACTCCGCCCTTGTCCCGCAGTGCCCCACCCCCAAAAAACTGCAAAGAAGGGAATAGGGCGTCGCGTGAGCAGCAGCGGATCTGTTGGCAAAGGCTTTTATAAGCTAGAATTATATATCTTATTTAAGATAATCATTTTGGTTTATATTGCCAAAGCTAAGAGCGGCCCTGTATGCTTAAGCTGGAATTTTAAGGTGCTTTTTCTGAGTCATTCATTACCCAGTATTTGAATCAGAAAATGCGGAATTCTTGTGTTTTTTAGGGGCTTGGATTTAGTTAGGAGATTTAGAGATGCCAATTGCTGTTGGAATGGTTGAAACGTTGGGTTTTCCTGCTGTGGTAGAAGCTGCAGACGCGATGGTAAAAGCAGCACGGGTAACCCTGGTTGGTTATGAAAAAATCGGTAGTGGCCGGGTAACGGTCATCGTTCGCGGAGATGTTTCTGAGGTGCAAGCCTCCGTCGCCGCCGGCATTGAGAATGCTAAGCGGGTCAATGGTGGCGAAGTACTTTCCACCCATATCATCGCCCGCCCCCACGAAAACCTGGAATATGTTCTGCCCATTCGCTACACCGAGGCGGTTGAGCAATTCCGGAGTTGACGGCTCAGAGTTAACCGGCTGACAAGGGGCGATCGCATCCAGGCAAAGCAGTACTTTACTTTTGTAAGCTGATATGTGTCTGGGTGTGCATCTAGCCCTCAACGGTCTGAACACCAGGCTACGCAAGCCCTGAGCTGCTGTAACTCAGATGTCTTGCTCAGGTCGTGTTCAACGGTGTTCAGACCCGTGAGCAAAAATTTAGAGCTTTGAGGCCAGATGTTTAGCTGAGGCATTGGCTGGCATTTCTGGCCCTATTTGATAACACTGACTGGAAGGGATCGAACTATGGCAATTGCTGTTGGAATGGTTGAAACGCTGGGGTTTCCTGCTGTGGTAGAAGCTGCAGACGCGATGGTGAAGGCAGCGCGGGTAACCCTGGTTGGTTATGAAAAAATCGGCAGTGGCCGGGTAACGGTTATTGTGCGCGGAGATGTGTCCGAAGTGCAGGCCTCTGTAGCCGCCGGAATTGACAACGTCAAGCGAGTCAATGGTGGTCAGGTACTTTCTACCCACATCATTGCCCGCCCCCACGAAAACCTGGAATATGTGCTACCAATCCGCTACACTGAGGCGGTTGAAGCCTTCCGGGAAAGCGTCACTGGCATTCGTCCGGTTGGCCGATAAGCCTGATGCAGATTGCAAGAGTTCGCGGCACCGTTGTCAGTACCCAAAAGGAGCCAAGCCTCACAGGGGTGAAGTTCCTGCTCGTTCAGCTAATGGACGAAGACGGTAATCCGCTGCCTGAATATGAGGTTGCGGCTGACAACGTGGGCGCAGGAATCGATGAATGGGTTCTGGTGAGTCGTGGGAGTGCTGCTCGGCAAACTCCGGGCGGTGATACTCGACCAGTTGACGCTCTGGTGGTAGGCATCATTGACACAGTCACGATCGATCGGCGCTTTCTCTACAGCAAGCGTGATCAAGATCGCTAAAACTGCCCAGTCTGATCCGTGATTGGTCCGGGGTTAATGTCAGTTATCAGCCAGAGTCAAAGTCATTTGTTTATTGGCTTTGCAGCTCGTCAGTTAAGTCGGTTTCCGCTCAACAGCACCCCTTGAGCGAGTCGCATAGCAGCGACTTGGGCGATCGCACTTCAGCTAAGAGATATATAGGAGATATATTCTATGGCTGCTCATACCTCCGCTGCCCCACCGACTCCCTGGTCGAAAAGTTTGGCGCAGCCCACGATCCACGAAACCGCCTACGTTCACTCTTTCTCGAATATTATTGGGGATGTTCACATTGGCCCTGATGTTCTGGTTGCTCCCGGAACATCCATTCGAGCCGATGAGGGGCATCCTTTCCACATTGGCGAGAATAGCAACGTTCAAGACGGGGTGGTCATCCACGGTTTGGAGCAGGGGCGCGTAGTTGGCGACGATCAGCAGCAATACTCTGTTTGGATTGGCCGCAACACCTCAATCACCCACATGTGCCTGATCCACGGGCCAGCCTACGTGGGGGATAACTGCTTCATTGGTTTTCGCTCAACCGTTTTCAATGCTCGCCTTGGCAAGGGCTGCGTTGTTATGATGCATGCCCTTATTCAAGACGTTGAAGTGCCACCAGGAAAATACGTTCCCTCTGGCGCGATTATTACCACCCAGCAGCAGGCCGACCAGCTACCCGATGTTCAATCCCTTGATGTCCAGTTTGCCAACCACGTGGTCGATGTTAATGATGCACTGCGATCGGGTTATCGCTGCTCTGAAGATATCGCCTGCGTTGCTGCCATTCGCAGCGAACTAGAACGGAGCTACCAGTCTAATACCTCAAACACCATGAAACCGACCTATTCTTCACCAATGTCTTCCACCAGCTCGCCGGGGCAAACCGATATTAGCGGGGCGATCGCCTCTGATGTGCAGCAACTGCTGGCCCAGGGCTACCGTGTGAGTGCCGAGTATGCTGATCGACGTCGCTTTCAAACCAGTTCGTGGCAGAGCTGTCCGCCCATTGCCTCTAGTCGCCCAGGCGATGTATTGGCCGCCCTCGCCAACTGCCTGGCTGAGCACGAGGGTGACTACGTCCGGCTGCTGGGCGTCGATACGGCCTCTAAGCGGCGGGTGCTCGAGAAAATTATCCAGCGTCCCGGAGATGCGGCTGTGCAGCTCAATCCCTCCAGCAATGGTCACGGATATGTGCCTTCGTCGGCTCCGTCCTCCAATGGAAATGGTCGCAGCAGCTACAGTAGCAGCCGCCCGACACCAGCCGCAACGTCAGGCTCCTTAAGTGGCGACCTTGCCCAGCAGGTGCGCCAGCTCTTGGCCCAGGGACATCGCGTCAGCATGGAGCATGCCGATGCCCGTCGCTTCCAGACCAGCTCCTGGAAAACCTGCCCGATGGTGGAGTCGCCGAGGGAAGCAGATGTCTTTGCCGCTCTGGAAGCCTGTTTAGCCGAACATCCCGGCGAGTATGTGAAGCTGGTTGGGGTTGACACCCAGGCCAAGCGGCGTGTACTAGAAGTTATTATTCAACGTCCGGGCGATCGCCCCCCATCCTTCACCCCTGCCGCTCACCCGGCGGGCAGTGCGGCCCCCCCCCGTGCCACCCAGGCCAATGGCTACAGGTCATCCGTTCAAAGCCAGGCTCTTCCGCCCGAAGTGGTGGATCAGGTGAGCCAGCTTCTCTCCCAGGGCTACCGCATCGGTACTGAGCACGCCGACGCCCGTCGCTTCCAAACCAGCTCCTGGAAGAGTTGTGCCCCCATCGAGTCGACCCGCCCCCGGGAGGTGGTTGCGGCCCTGGAAGCCTGCCTGGCTGAACATGCTGGAGAATATGTCCGGCTCATCGGCATTGATGCCAACGCCAAGCGACGGGTGCTGGAAATGATCATCCAGCGACCAGATGATGTCCAGCGTCCCTTCACGCCAGCAGCTCATCCGGCAGGCAGTGCAGCCTCTCCGCGTGAGGCGACCCGGTTTACCAGCAACCCAGCGGTTCAAAGTCAGACCCTGACCCCGGAGATCCTGGGCCAGGTGAACCAGCTTCTTTCCCAGGGCTACCGCATTGGTATTGAGTATGCCGATGCCCGTCGTTTCCAGACCAGCTCGTGGAAAAACTGTGCGTCCATCCAGTCTAGTCGTCCAGCGGAGGCGGTGGCTGCCATTGAGGCCTGCCTGAGCGAGCATGTAGGAGAGTACGTCCGCATCATTGGAATTGATCCCAATGCCAAGCGGCGGGTACTCGAGCTAATTGTGCAGCGACCTTAGCCCTTCAGTGTCACCTAAAGCGATCAGTCCGGAGGCGGATTTTTGAATGCATGGCCTGTTGCCGGAATCAGTGAATGGAGCACATTTCTTCATTGGTGGAAATGTTACGATTCATCCGTCAGCGGTCATTGCGTCAGGGGTGCTCCTCCAGGCAGATCCTGACAGTCAGCTACGGATCGCTGCGGGGGTCTCCATTGGGGCAGGCTCCATTCTCCACGCCCACCAGGGTATCCTGGAAGTGCAGGATAATGTCACGATTGGTTCGCGGGTGCTGATTATGGGGTGTGGCCTGATTGGCCAAGGAGCCTGCATTGGTGCGGCAACATCGATTCTCTTCGAGGTAAAGGTTGCCCCCCAGCAGGTAGTTGCCCCAGGGAGTTTGCTGGAAGACCCAGGAAATGGTGGATCACCGCCGCCGCCTTCCCCTGCTGCTGCCCCGCCTGCGGAGCAGACCTCAGGAAAACAGCCTGCTCCGCCCCCTGGCGATCCGGATTGTGCAGAGGCAGGCCAGCACCCCAGTGCCCCTTCAGCGACGTTCGTTTCCTCATCAACGGTTAAATTTGCCCATGTCTACGGGCGAACATCGGTGGAGCGGCTCATGCAGATGATGTTTCACCGGGGTGGCCCAGGGCAGCAGGGGCCTGAGTCCCCAGCCCCAGCGGTTGATGAGAATCCTGACAGCCAGGTTGAAGACTGATGCAGCGGGTTTTGTAAGTGGAGAAGACAACGGTGAACATGCAAGCACGAGGTATGGTTCAGGGCCAGCGTTCGGGGCGATCGCCCGACTTCAGCCACACGGCGCTGGGGCTGGTCTCCACTCGCAGTTTCCCGGCCATCATTGGCACCGCCGACATGATGCTCAAATCCGCTGGGGTCACCCTCCTGGGATACGAAAAAATCGGTAGCGGCTACTGCACTGCGGTGGTGCGCGGACGACTGGCAGACGTGCGAATTGCCGTAGAGAGCGGCGCAGAAACAGCTCAGCAGTTTGGCCAGCTCGTGTCTAAGTCAGTCATCCCCCGTCCGCTGCCCAATCTGGATGCAGTGTTGCCCATCGGCAGCCGTCTGGCACAAATTTCTGAAATCAACGGCTACAGTCGCCTCAGCAACCAGGCGGTTGGCCTCCTGGAAACCCGTGGATTTCCGGCGATGGTGGGGGCCGCCGATGCCATGCTCAAGTCTGCTGAGGTGCAGCTCGCCTCCTACGAGATGATTGGATCGGGGCTATGTACGGCCATTATTCGCGGCAATGTGGCCGATGTCACGATCGCCATCGAAGTGGGGATGCACGAAGCCGAGCGCATTGGTGAACTGCATTCTGTCATGGTCATCCCCCGTCCCCTCGAAGACCTGGAGCACACCCTGCCCGTCGCCAGCTGCTGGATCGAGACGCCTAAACCGCTATCGCTGCCGCTTGATCTGAAGGAAAAGCAGGCTCTCCCAGAGAAAGAGCTGCTAGAACTTCCCGAACTTCGGGAGCTTGCCACGCCCGAACCCCGTGAACTGGAGCTAGAGCCAGAGGGTTTGCCTGAGTCGCAGCAATCCCAGTCCCAGGGAGAAGCTAACTAGCTAACCCGGGCAGCGGCTATTCAGACGAGACGGAGCAGATTAGCTTAAGCTGCTGCATGGTTCGCTTGCGTCCGGCGATCGCCTCGCCTAAATTTGGGTTGAGGTGGGCGGCGCGATCGTAGGCCGTTAGCGCCTGCTCGTAATCGTGAAGCGTTTCGGATACCCGTCCCCAGTCATACCAGGCCCAGTAGTTATCGGGTTGGAGCCGGGTCACTTCTTGATAAGCTTTAGCGGCGTCGGGATAGCGCTCTAGTTTTTCCAACAAAGTGCCACACTTAAACCAGGCGAGATGGTCGTCCCGCTGCAGCCGGATGACCTGTTGATAAGAACGAATGGCTTCTGCATACTGATTTGCGTTTTCAAACGCCATTCCCCGCATAAGCCACGCCATCACATTGTCGGGCTGGTCACGGATGGCCTGGTTGCAGGAGGCGATCGCCTCATCGTAATGATGCAAATCGTACAGGCGGCTAACTTGCTTCGACTGTCGCAAAAGCCGCTTCCGGTGTTCAATGGCAAGCTGGAAATCGGGCTTGAGCTGCACCGCCCGGTCAAAGGCGCTGATGGCATCCTCGTTGCGCTTCAGCGCTTCTAACACCATGCCCCGCTCGTGCCAAACCCAGTAGTTGCGCGGTTGAATCTGCACCACGCGGTCATAAGATGCCAGCGACTCTTCGTACCGCTGGAGATGCTCCAGCGCCTTGCCCCGCTTAAACCAGGCGAGATAATCCTCAGGCTGAAGCTGGACGACCCGGTCGTAGCAGGCGATCGCATCCACGTGACGCTGCACATTTTCCAGGGCCATCGCCAGCTTAAACCAGGCAAAATAGTCGTCGGGTACTGCCTGCAGCACCTTTTCATAACAGGGAATTGCCCGCTGAAACCGCTGCTGCTGGAATAACTCATCTCCCCGCTCATACCAGACCAAATAGCCATCCCTAATTCCCGAACTAGCTGCAGTGGCATCAATGCCTGACTGACCTGTGTTTAACAGCAGGGTCGATAGCCCGACGTGGGCCGATAATTCGGTGGAGGAGGACGTGGTGGCGCGATCGACGGCATCGGGCAGATGGGAGGCTTGACCCTCGACGGGATCCTGCTGCTCAGGTGGACGAGAAGGCTTGCCTGTGGGCTTCTGGTAGGTCATGGTCGCCGTATCAGACTGGGCCGTCAGGTTGTCGAGGGCAGCAATCACCGCTTCGACGGTTTCATAGCGATGGCGGAAGTCATAACGGGTCATAGTCTCGAGAATGTGGGCAAACTCGTCGGAAGTGTGGGGGGCGCGATCGCGCCAGAGAATTTCCCCCGACCGCAAATCTTCGGGCAATTGCGCCGGGCTGCAGCCCGTCAATGCCTTAATGCCAATCATGCCCACTGAGTAGATGTCGCTGCTGTAGCGGGGCTTGCCTGCTAGCTGCTCGTTGGGCATGTATCCAGAGGAGCCGATGGCGATCGTAATGCTGCTCTGCTCCGCATCGGAGGATTCAGACCCAATTTGCTTAACGCCACCAAAATCGATGAGCACGATGGCCTGGTCCTGGTGTCGCCGCATCAGGTTGGAGGGTTTGATGTCGCGATGAATGACGTGTTGCCCGTGGACGAATTGGAGAATGGTGAGAATTTCTTTTAGCAGCCCGATTGTGTCCATTTCGCTGAGAGTCTGCCCCCGACGAATCTCGCGGCTGAGGACAGTGCCGTCAATGAACTCCTGGACGAGATAAAACTCCTGATTTTCTTCGAAGTGGGCGAACAGACGGGGAATTTGGGGATGGTTGCCCAGCAGATACAGCACCTCTGCCTCCCGCTCAAATAATCGCCGCGCCACTTCCAGAGCCTGCGGGTGGGTGTTACGAGGTTTGAGTTGCTTAACGACGCACTGAGGCTGCCCCGGCAGGTGTTTGTCTTCTGCCAGATAGGTCCGTCCAAACCCACCACCACCCAGGTGCTGGAGAATTTGGTACCGTCCGCCGACAACATGTCCTAACATAGGCAGATGCGTTTAAAAACGCTGAATAATAAGGTCACTGACGCTACTCAGTGGAAGTAAGTGGCGAGGAAGAGGGATAGGGGCGATCGCTTACTGGTCTTTACTTGAATGACCAGACTCAACTATGGGGGCTGGTGGAGGAAGTGGGGGTGGCAATCAACGGGTGGCAATCCATTGAGATAGGCTTAGGGAGATTTAGGGAGATTTGGGGAGATCTATGCAATAGAACCGCGCATGAGATGCCTGTCAAATTTCCCTGAAAGTAGCTTAACGAACACGGATACGGACTTGAGATGCACACTGAAGTTGTTCTGCTAGTTAGCATTCTCTGTTACTTAGTATTCCTTACGTTTCAATAAAAGTACTTGATTACTGAGTCAAGATTGGATGAATTTTTTGATACTGGCAAACTTCTCCGTAATTTTTCGGATGCTCCACCCGTCCGCTAGCGGCCCGCAGGCCTGAAACTGCCGTGGCATACTCAGAGATGACGTGAGTGATGGCCATAAGGCGAACCAGCTTCCATGCAATACCGACGATTCGGACGCACGAATTTACAAATGCCCGTCTTCTCCTGTGGCGGGATGCGCTATCAACACTCCTGGAAAGACGTGCCTGGCTGGCAAATTCCCCACCCCAGCCAGGACAACCTGGAGGCCACCATTCGCCGCTCGCTTGAGGTGGGCATTCACCATATTGAAACAGCGCGAGGCTACGGCACATCCGAAATTCAACTGGGACGGATTTTGCCGCGACTGCCACGGGAGCAGCTCATTGTTCAAACCAAGGTTTCGCCCCAGGAAAATCCTAAAGATTTTGGTAAAACCGTGCAGAAATGCCTGTCTAATCTGCGACTCGACACCGTTGACCTGCTGGGCATCCACGGCATCAACACCCCCGAAATGCTCGACTGGACAGTGCGACCGGGGGGCTGTTTGGAAGTGGCGCGATCGCTTCAGCAGCAGGGCAAGGTGCGCTTCATTGGCTTTTCTACCCACGCCCCTACGGACATTATTCTCAAGACCATCGAAACCAACCAGTTCGACTACGTGAATCTCCACTGGTACTACATCAACCAGTTCAACTGGCCTGCCATTGAGGCGGCCAGCCAGCGGGACATGGGCGTATTTATCATCAGCCCCTCCGACAAGGGTGGCAAGCTCTACAGTCCGCCGCAAAAGCTGGTGGATCTCTGTGCGCCCCTGAGTCCGATGGTGTTTAACGACCTCTTTTGCCTCAGCCATCCCCAGGTGCATACCCTGAGCCTGGGAGCGGCCCGTCCCTCTGATTTTGATGAGCACCTGAAAACCCTGGAGCTGCTCGATCGCGCCGATGAAGTGCTGCCGCCCATCCTGCAGCGACTGGAGCAGGCCGCCATTGAGGCCCTGGGTGAAACCTGGTACAAAAGCTGGCACGTCGGCCTGCCGGATCAGCGGCATACCCCCGGCGGGGTCAATATTCCCGTGATCCTCTGGTTGCGTAACCTGGCCCTGGCCTACGATATGGTGGACTACGCCAAGATGCGCTATAACCTGCTGGGTAATGCCAGTCACTGGTTTCCAGGGAACAAAGCTGACCAGATTCACCAGCTTGACCTGCGGGCGTGTCTGGCCCACAGCCCCCATGCCGATACGATCCCTGCCACCCTGGCGGAGGCCGATCGCCTGCTGGGCGGGGAGACGGTGAAACGGCTGTCGCAGCAGTGAGGAGCGGTGAGTTTTGAGTGATCCATACGCAAGCAGGATGCTGGCGCGACGGCTGGTTCCGACATCCCGCTGGGGACACTTCCAGGGGACTCTGGCTCCAGAGTGGGTTAAGCCAGAGGTTCTCTGAGGTATTTCCCAAGTCAGCTCATTCAGCTTTTATGACTAAATCTCGCACCTGGAGCGCCGTTGCCGGGGCCAGCAGTACGCCATTGCGATAGTGGCCGGTGGCGAGGATGACCTGGGGATGATCGGGAAGCGGCTCGATCACTGGAGCTGAGCGGTTAAAGGGGCGGGGACGCTGGCCCGACCAGGTATGGAGGACGGTGGCACCGGCCAGGAGTGGGCAGAGGGCGATCGCCCCTTCCAGCACTGTCTGTAGCTGAGCTGCATCGGCTACGACCCCGCCTGCTTCATCGGGAAATTCCACGGTTGCTCCTACCCAGCACTCCCGCTCTCCCAGGGGTACGATGTGCAGATCCTGGCCGGTGAGGACGGGCCGAAAGGCTGCCGTGCCCAGGGGCTGGGGGAGGTGCAGCCGCAGGGCCTGTCCTAGAACCGGGCGAATATCCAGGGACTGGTGCAGCGATGCGCTCAGCAGGGGCGACCCTAGCCCGGCGGCCAGGATTATCCAGTCGGCAGGAAGGTCTCCCTGGGTGGTGTGCAGTTGGTATGGGCCGTGGGCGACAGCGGGCGATCGCGTCAGCGCCATAACCGACGTGTCCAGTCTCACGGTGACTCCTTGATGCTGGGCGGCAGATACCAGGGCCTGGGTGAGGGCCACCGGATCGATCTGGCGATCGCCAGGGGAATAAACCGCCCCGGTGATTGCCTGCCCGCCCAACTGCTGGCCCACCTGGGGGTAGCGCGATCGCAGCGTCCCCTCGTCCCAGATCTCTAGCCGCCAGCCCTGAGTCTGGCGCAGCGCTGCCAGATCTCGCCATTTGTCCCAATTTTCATCTGCAAAACCCAGCAGGAGGATGCCGTCCCGGTTAACGGGGATCAGGTTGCCCATAAGAGCTTCTAATTCGGGAATTAGGGTCTTATAGCGGCGCAGGCTGGCCTCCCGCAGTCGCCATGCCCGTCCCCTGGTCTTTTGACTGATGGCTCCCATCAGGACGCCCAGGGCTGCCCCCGTGGAATCTTGAGCCGGTGGCTGGCGATCGAGCAGGGTTATCTGTAGATCCGGCACCAGGCTCAGCTCGTAGGCGATCGCTGCCCCCACAACCCCCGCCCCCACGACAACAACCCGATTCACCTAATGCTCCTCCCCTTTTTCTATCGATCCCTTGCCCTTCTTTCCTTTCAGCTCTCTCCTGTCGCTTTTTGCTTGCTGCATCGCCTCGCCCACCACCACATTTAGCTGATCCCCGATCAGCATCACCAGGGAGCTAAGGTAGAGCCACAGCAAGAGGACGATCACAGCCCCCACCGCACCATAGACCCGATTGTAGTTGCCGAAGCGAATGACATAAAGGCGAAACAGGCCCGAAATCACCGCCCAGGAAATGGCTGCCAGCATTGCTCCCGGCAGAATGGGTTTTCCTGGGTTCCAGCGGCTGGGGCCAAAGCGATAGAGAACGG
Organism: Synechococcales cyanobacterium; assembly: GCA_035285585.1. Taxonomy (GTDB): domain Bacteria; phylum Cyanobacteriota; class Cyanobacteriia; order CAKZMO01; family CAKZMO01; genus JAYKGU01. The sequence goes on along the minus strand of JAYKGU010000021.1, from coordinate 29,013 downwards.
CGAAGGCAACGGACATGGTGCACAGAGCCAGGGGAAAGCTCAAATACTGGGCCACAGTGAGCAGTGCCTGCTCTAAAATACTGCTTCGCTGAGCCGCCTGGTCGATGAGAATGCCCAGCAGAATGTCGCTGAGGAAAATCAGAAACGAAGCCAGGATCAGGAGGGCGATCGCCCCCAAGGTCAGCCCAATGGAAATAAGCTTGGCCTTCCAGAAGGGGCGGCGGCGGCGGCGGGGCACCTGGTGAATCTGATCCATAGCCCGCATGGCAGATCCCACAGCCCCCGATGAAATCCAGATCGCTAGAAAAAAGCTCAGGGAAAACAGCCCACCATTGCTGCTGTTACTTAACTCCTCCGCGAAGTTGTTGACCAGGCGAAACACCTCCAAAGGCACGACCTCGCTCACCCGCTCAACCATGCGCTCAAACCGGGTCGTCAATGGGTCAAAGAGGCCAATGGCGGTGAAAACTGCCAGAATTGAGGGGAAAAGGGCAAACATGGCGTTGTAGGCGATTTCGGACGCCAGCCCCATCAGCCGCTGTTCGCCGGTTCGCCTACCCGTTTCCCAGAGAACCCGAGGCGTAAGATATCTAAAAAACCGAAAAAACCGCCGGTTCACCAGGTGCAGCAGGCGCATCTGTCCAATTATGCGTCCAATCACGCTCTAGTCTGACCTCGGTGCTGTATAGGTGTGACCATCACGTTCCACCGATTCTATCGCTGTAGACTTTTGGGCGTCTCTATTCTAGTCCTATCGTCGGCAAGCGCCGGGTTCAATTCTACTGACTCAGTGATTCTATCGTCAGGCGGGGGTCTTGCTTGGGCAGGTTGGGAACGGTGACCGTAAACGTCGTCCAGCCATCTTTGCTTTCGACGTAAATCGATCCCCCCAACTGTTCTACCAGCTTTTGCACCAGGGCCAGCCCCAGCCCTGTTCCGCCCTGTTTCCACGGATCGGCGTTGGGCACCCGATAGAATTTTTCAAAAATATGGGGAAGTTCAGAGGCGGGAATTTCGGCCTGGTTACGCGCGATTACGGTAATGCCAGGGGGGAGCGATCGCCCCAGGGGATCTTCCACTACCTCATTGCTATACACGCTTAACTCAATGGTGCGATCCGAAGGCGTATACTTACAGGCGTTGTTGAGCAGTTCGGCGAGAATCCGCTGCAAAATGTCGAAATCGGTGCAAAGCAGCGGCAGCGATTGGGGACAAATAACGTTGAGGTGCTGCTGATAGGTAGAAATGCGCGACTGGAACGGTTCAACCACACTGGGAATCCAGTCCTGCAGGGCAATGGTATTCACGGTGATGGGATAGGACGACACCTCAAGCTTTTGCAGATCCAGCAGGTCGTTGATCAAATCAGCTTCCCGCTGGCACTCGGCTTCTAGGATCTCGAAATAGCGCTGCCGCTTTTCTTCCGTGCTGGCCCGTTTTAGCATGTGAATCGCCATTTTGACGTTGGAAATGGGCGTGCGCAGCTCATGGGATACGGTGCTTAAAAACTCATCCTTGAGCCGGTTGAGCCGCTCCAGCTCGTGTACCTGTCCCTGGGCGGCCTGGTAGAGGCGGGCCTGACGAATGGCGATCGCACACTGGTTAGCCACCTGCTGCACCAGGCGAATCTCGAACTCGTTAAAGATATGGTCCTTGTGGTTAATTAGCCATAAATCCCCCAGCACCTGCTGGGTTCCTTCTGCCGACGATTCAGAATCGACAAAAATAGGACAGGCCAGCAGCGCCACCTGCCCTCGGGCCGGGTTAGGAATCAGGGAGCAAAACTGGAAGTACTGGCCCTGGCGGAGCTGGTTATAAATTTCGGGGAAGTCATTCATCTGCGCCACCCGCCCCCGATACGCCGGAATAAAGTTGGTGTATTCGTGGGAAATGGTGGAAGTCTGTTCCTCCAGGTCATAAAGCGCCGTATTACAGCCCCCCAGCTCTAAAACCTGGGCCAGCTCCCGCATCGCCGTTTGTAAAATCTGGCTCTCATCCAGCGAGTCGCGCACCTTGTCGGTAATACGCTTCAGCATCGACTCAAACTCCGCCGCGGTCCGCACCTGTACGGTGCGCCGCTCCACCTCGGCCTCCAGGTCGGTGTTCAGTTGCTGAATCTGGTGATACAAATCCGCGTGGTGCAGGGCGATGCTGACTTCATCAGCAAGCTGACAAATTAGCTCAATGTCAGCCGGGTGCCAGTAGCAGGGAGATTGCTGCAAAATACCCAGCAGGCCAATGGGTTCCTCACTCCACACCAGGGGCACTACCAAGACGGCCTCTACCTGCTGCTGCTGCCAGGCGGCTCGCAGATCCGGCAACAGGCAGGCGTGGTTCAAATCGTCAATGGCCAGGCACTGGTGGTGCATCAACTGCTGAATTTGCTCTCGCAGCAGGCGATCGCCCACAGGAAAGAGTCCCTTCCCACTCCAGCTTGCATCAGTGGCTTCCGCCTTTAGCAGGTTGCCCCCGGCCTGCCCGCGGGTGGCGGAGTCTCCGGGATCCTGCATCTGGGTTGGTTCAGCAGCGGACGCCAGCCGGTAGGCAAAGACCTGACCCGCCTGTAGAAGCGGCTGTAGTTCGGTAACGGTGCTCTGGAGAATTTCTTGCGGATTCAACGAACGACGAATAGAGTGGGCAATTTTCCGCAACTGCCTTTCCTGGTCGATGCGCTGCTGGAGAAAGGCGATCGCCTGCCACCGCTCAGTGATATCGTGGAGAATCCAGCGAAACCCGGAGATTTCACGGGATTGCCGATAAATGGGACTCACAAAAAGGTTGACCCGGGCTTCCCTGCCTTCGGATCCAGGCAGACAGACCTCCATTTGTCGGGCGATGTCGTCTGATTGGGACAGACACTGGGCCAGAAAATTAGCCAGCGCAATGGACGACCGCTCTGAAACAAGACGCTGCAGGGGTTGACCAATCAGAGTGTCCTTGGTTCTCTGCAGCAGCCGCACCCCAACGTCATTTACCTGTTCGATCACGCCAATGGCGTTTGTCACGATATAACCAACAGGGGCCTGCTCAAACAGCATTTGATAAGATCGGTGACTTTTAGAGAGAAGCTGGCAGTGTTGAGATAGCTCATTTCGCTTATTTTGCAAGTTTTCTGTCACGCGCTGCAGGTCGGTCATCATCCGCGAGAGGTCAGCCAGCAATAAAATAATATCCTGGCTGGTCACGGGCATGGCCTGCGTCGCTAGCCTTCGGTAAAAAGCAAGCGGCTCTGAATGACTTGTGCTCAATGGTTTGCCTCCCCTTCGTCAGTATGAGTTTGCGCCCAGGGGCAGGGGCAGGAAGGGAACCTGAGCACTGCCAGAGATGCCAACCCCATACCTCGTATAACATCCTTAACGACAGACCCACAGCCAGTCGTGACTAACTCAAACCGAACGATAGGTGACGGACGCATGTTTCGATAACCTGTTCGCTGAAGCTTGTTCCGAGTAAATGCCAGCGAAGCATTCACGGCTAATTGAAATGAATCAAAAAATTAAACAACTTTGTTGAAGATAAGTAGGTGGTCATAAGTAAACGTAGCTATGGTGGGGTGCACCCCCCGCCGGGGGGCGCACCCCACTGGCTTTTATTTATGGCCATGTACTTAATGTGAAGCGTGGAAATGGCGTTTTGAAAAAGTCTTTTTGAATTTAGTCCAGGCTCTTTTGAATAAGTCACTTTTAAGAAATAAGACTTGTTCACACCGAATTACCGATGAATCCCGTGAATGGGCTGAGGGTTTTCACCAGTTTCCACTGGCTACTGAGTTAATTTGATTGTAGCTGGCTAGAACTTGCCCTCATCATGCGTAATTCTGCGTATCTTTCTGATAAGGATTTTAAAGAGCAAAGCGGAATAATCACGGCACTCGGCCCAGCTTAGGGGAAATTGCGGGTATCCGAGCAAAGCTAGATTAGCAGGGTTGGAAAGGGCAGACCACGGAGGACAGTCTAAATTTATACCACTAAATGAAATTTTGCGTTAGTTCCAAAAAAATCGGGAAGAGCGGCGGTGGCTCTTCCCGATGGGGTGAAATTGAATTGGGGCTTTGACCTGCCTGTGGGGAGCGTGTGTCCCTCGGAGCCGGTGGGCCGGACTTGAGCTTTTGCTTGAGCATCTGCGTCTGCTTGCGGCGCTGTCGCCCTCGTGCGCTTCCTCCTTTGCCTTTGACGTTTCGGCCCTCTTTACGGGGAGATTCCCATCGCTTTAGCCGCTGAGCCATGATTCCTCCTTTTGGTTGTGTTGGAAAACATGGGCGGAGGGAGACTCGAACTCCCACGACCGAAGTCGCCACATTTTGAGTGTGGTGCGTCTACCAATTTCGCCATCCGCCCTTGGATGCGGCTTCATCATTATAGCTGATCGAACACTGTTTCAGCAGGTCATGGTAGGGTTGACTACTGGCCCAACGGTCAATTTCCCTTGCCCTTAGCACCGGCAGCGGATGGGTCAGGGGTTCGGTCTGGGCCTGCTTGATGAGCGTGCCAATCTCCGTCCTGGCAACCTGATCGTAAGAGCGAGCCTGCTCTAGGAATGCGTCCAGGTTGAGCTGGGCGGCCAAACTGGGGGAGCCTCCCGCCAGCTTCATCAGCACCGAGGCAACGACGCGGGCATCCTGGGCGACCAAGAGGGCGGCGCGATCGCACGTAAACTCAGCACAGCGAATCCACTCCATCACCTGGGACTGCAGGCTCTGGGCAATCACCCCACCAAAAGGCAACAGTTCCCCCGACGCCAGAATTAGTAAGTTGGCCAGCGTCAGATAAAGGCTGTGGTCGCATTTCAGGTGCCCCAGCTCATGGCCGATCACCGCCTGAATTTCAGCAGGGGTCAACAGTTCGATCAGGGAGCTGTGGATCACGACAAAAGGCTGCTTACCCCGAATCGCGAAGGTGTAGGCGTTGGGGGCCGGGTTTTGCCGCACGTAGAGCTGGGGCGGCTCCAAATCCAGAATATTGCAGGCTTCTATCAGGAGGGCGTGCAGATGGGGAAGCTGCTTTTCACCCACTAAAATGCTGGACGCGATGTTGTCCAGGTAAAACACCTGCTCAGCTAGGGGGCCGATGACGGTACGCAGCAACAAATCGACTCCGGGAATCTGCTGCAGCGTCTGGGTGGCCTGCAAGTCGAGGGCATGGCGAAAGTGCTCTGACTTCAGCCCACGCAGCAAAACTTTAGGGGTAGGGGTGGGGCGGTTTGGGGGGGAGATGGGTAAGTTCACGGCAGTCCTTAAGTAAGCGGTGGAAAGTAAGCGGCGAAACGACCGGGGAAACCAGCCTCAGTCTGGCTCTGCTCTCTAAGTTTGGCGGGTAGATGTACTCCGAGTCACATGTGCTTTAAGATTAGTATTAGATTAAGGAGTGTAACAAATTATTTATTGAATTTTCAGACTTCTGCGATCGCTGCTCATCATCACTGCGTTTGGTTAGCTTGAGTGAACCTGTCAATGCCACACTACCTGTCCTCTCGGTTTTTCCCCTGCCTGCTTGCATTTTTCACCGTTTTCCTGACCTGGGTCGTTGAGCCTCCCGCCCACGCCTTCAATAATCCCGAACTACTGCCCGACCAGCCTACCAACATCATCGATCTAGCCGACTCCCTGGCGACAGTGCAGCAGGAAGAGTTAGATCAGCGACTACGGGCTTTTGAAGAAGAAACGGGTTGGAAGCTGCGGGTCCTGACCCAGTTTGAGCGCACCCCTGGTCTAGCGGTCAAAGAGTTTTGGGGGCTTGACGATCGCAGCGTGATGCTGGTTGCCGATCCCCGAGGCGGAAATCTATTGAATTTCAGTGTAGGGGATGCCCTGTTTGAGCTGCTGCCCCGCACTTTCTGGATTGAGCTGCAAACCCGCTACGGCAATCAGTTCTTCGTTCGCGACAATGGTGAGGACGGCTCAATCCTGGGAGCGCTGGAGTCCATCCAACTCTGCCTCAAACAGGGCGGCTGCAACGTCGTCCCAGGGCTGCCGCGAGAGCAATGGATTTTAACCCTCATCACCTCCATTGTTGGTGGTGTGGTTTGCGGATTTGCCGCCCAGCCACGTAAATCAGGTCAGGCGATCGCCTGGCAGTGGATGCTCATCTTTTCGCCCCTGTGGGGAATCCTGTTTATCGCCTTTGGCATCGGTCCGGTTGTCACCCGTACATCCGAATGGCTGCCGCTGGTGCGCAACATTGCTGGATTTTCCCTGGGCGCGGTAGTGGCTTACCTGACGCCCTTCTTCGGCGGCAGTTCTCCAGCGTCAGAAGAGATGTAGGCTGACGTTCGCTGCCCCGGTGAGCTACTCAACCTCTGGGAAGGTGCGCTTAAACTCATCGAGTAGGTCGTCCAGTTCCTCAAGGGCCTGGTTAACGTCAATCCGTAGCGTTCCCAAGTCCGGCTGTTCGAGGAGCCGCACGAGTGATTCACGCTTGTCCTGGATAACGCTGATACGCTGACGAAGATTCGCTGGTTCCATACTGATGTTTTCCTTACAACGGTGAGCGTTGCCCTTAAGTACCCTTGTTTAGGGTAGCAGCGTGAGCAAAATTCGTTAATCTTTCTAATCACAATGGAGGCCCATTCCCCCATGTTACCGCGCACCTCACTTGGCAGCCTTGGACTGATTGTTGGCGGCGTGCTGAGCGTTATTGGCTTTGTTGCCTATTTTTCTGACAACGCCACCCTCAATCTGGTTGGCTTCTTCTACGGAATTCCCCTATTGCTGGGCGGGTTTGCCCTTAAAGCGGCTGAGCTAAAGCCTGTGCCCATGGTGCCGCCCACCCCCGATGATGTGGTTGCCGTTCGCGAACAGCAGGCAACGCCCACCCAAAAGCAGATCCGCAAAGACGTTACCCGGTATCGCTATGGGCAAGAAGCCCACCTGGATACCACCCTGGAATACTTGGGCCTCAGCCCCACTGATGAAGAGCGCCCGAACCTCGAAAGCATTCGCGAAGAGTGCATTGACAACGCCTATCGTCTGGTGCTGACGTTTGATTCGCCCCTGCTGCCGTTTGATGTTTGGGCAGGAAAGCAGGAGAAAATTGAGCGCTTTTTTGGCCCGGGGGTTCGGGCTGTTTTGAACTCCTTTCGAGAGGATAAGGTGGAACTGGCCCTGGTTGCCGATCCTAGCATCAACCATCAGGTAGGTGAGCGGTAGGCAGAGACTCTATCCCGTCGCTATCGAAGTTTGGCGATTCAGGGGTTACTCTTTTTCCAGTCGCACAGCGTACCACTGGAGAAACTCCCCCGCTCCCATATCCAGCTCACAGGATGTGTCGAGCAGGTATTCGGCCTGCTCATCAATCTCGGAGAGGTGCTGAAGATCTCGGGGGAGGTGATCCTGCCGGTGGGTCAGAATCTGTTGGAGGCGGCTCAGCAGTTCGTCGCGGGTGACGATTTCCTCTGGCTGATTGGTTGCCAGCACCACAAATGACTGGTCGTCATAAAGCCGGGGGTCTACCATGGTGCTGCCTGCCTCCCACAGAACTGGATGTGCTACTCGTCTTCGGCGAAGACAAAGCGATAGAGGTCGCTGGGTTTGGGTTCTGGACTCTCTTCCGCAAACTTGACCGCATCGACGACGACCTGCTGAATCTTCTGGTCAATGGCTTTCAGGTCATCCTGAGACGCCAGGTTGTGCTCAACCAGATAGTTGGCGAGCCGGGTAATGGGGTCGCGGGCCAGCCAGGTGTCTTTCTCGCTCTTGGAGCGAAGCTCGTCGGGGTCGGCCAGGGAATGACCGCGGAAGCGATAGGTGAGCGCTTCAATGAGGGTTGGGCCTTCTCCAGCACGGGCACGGGCGATCGCCTCTTGCGCAACCGCACGCACCGCCAGCACATCCATGCCATCTACCTCAACGCCTACCATGTCAAAGACGCTGGCCTTTTTGAAAATCTCCGGCTGGGAGGTGGCCCGGTCGTGGGCCATGCCGATCGCCCATTTGTTGTTTTCTACCACATAGATAATCGGCAGCTTCCACAGGGAGGCCATGTTCAGGCATTCGAAGAACTGGCCATTGTTGCTGGCCCCATCGCCAAAGAAGCAGGCGGTAACCTGGTCAGCGGTTTCGTCCCCCAAGACTTCCCGCCGATATTTAGACTGAAAAGCGGCCCCGGTGCCCACGGGAATCCCTTCCGCCACGAAGGCAAACCCTCCGAGCAAGTTGTGCTTAGCGGAAAACAGGTGCATGGAGCCGCCGCGCCCCCTGCTGCAGCCGGTTTCTTTGCCAAATAGCTCACCCATTACTTCCCGCGCTGGGACGCCAGCACTCAGCGCATGGACGTGGTCGCGGTAAGTACTACACACAAAGTCATCGGGGCGCATAGCCTTAATCACCCCAGTGGAGACGGCTTCCTGACCGTTGTAAAGGTGAACAAAGCCGAACATTTTCCCGCGATAGTACATTTCGGCACACTTATCTTCAAAGGTGCGGCCCAGCACCATGTCTTCGTAGAGAACCAAGCCTTCTTCACGGGTCACAGTTGCTTGGGTGGATAATACGGGTAATGTTCTTTCTTGAACCATTTGGCTGACTTGGATCCTTCTCTATATATTTCGCTTATTTCAATAAAATAACCTGCAGATGCCCCACTCTTCCAATGTCGCATCTGCTCATTCCACATCTTAAGGGATCCGGCCCCAGGGATCCGGCCCCGTCCTGATAAAAATTACCCCAGTCCGAAAGGCGGCCTATCTCCATGGGTGGCGTAGCTAATTGCTTGCGGACTGGGAACCAGCAGTTTAATATATTCACGCACTGGCAGCGTTATGCTGGCATAATCTCTAGCTAAGTGGGCATGACAGATAAGGCTGGGCGTGGGGTGCCGAAAGTTTGAACCAGTCATCAAATGAAAACGCCAGCGATCGCCCCTTTGCTACGCAATACTTTACATAGCACATCTACCTATTGCGATTCAGGTTTCGTACCATTACTAGAAACAGTGCTGGCCATCAATGGTGCTGACGGCAGTTTATTAAAAGTGATGCGCGTGGAGTAGCCGACTCTTGGGGACTTAAATTGTGCAAATACCGCTTGATTATTACCGAATTTTAGGACTTCCCATTCAGGCGACTGACGAGCAGCTCAGGCACGCCCACCGCGATCGCACCCTGCAACTTCCCCGGCGCGAGTACTCGGAAGTGGCGATCGCCGTGCGACGTCAACTCATCGACGAAGCTTACGAGATCCTCAGCGACTCCACCCAGCGACAAGCCTATGACGCCAATTTTCTAGCCAGATCCTACGAAACCATTCAGGCGCAGGATGAAGCCCCGTCCGCCGATCGACCCACTGATGAATTTTCCTCCTTTGCCACCGCTGACGTAGCTGACTCTTATACACCGCGCATTGAGGTGCGAGACGATCAGCTGGTGGGGGCGCTGCTGATTTTGCTTGAGCTGGGCGAATATGAGCTGGTCTTGCGGCTAGGCCGCCCCTACCTTAGCAGTGGCAACGTCAGCCTGGAGAGCGGTCGATTTGGCGCACCCGATATTGTGGGGGCTGACATTGTCCTGACCATTGCCCTGGCGTGTTTAGAGCTAGGACGGGAGCAGTGGCAGCAAGGGCAGTACGAAAATGCGGCAGAATCATTGGAAACAGGACAGGAACTACTGCTAAGAGAAGGGTTATTTGCCAGCGTCAGAGGTGAAATGCAAGCCGATTTATTTAAACTACGCCCCTACCGAATTCTTGAGCTGCTTGCCCTCCCTGAGGCAAACGAGGCAGAGCGCTACAAGGGGTTGCGCCTGCTACAGGATATGCTCCACGAGCGGGGAGGAATCGACGGCAGCGGCAACGATCAGTCCGGGTTAGGTACTGACGACTTTCTGCGGTTTATTCAGCAGCTCCGCAGCTACCTCACGGTTGCAGAACAGCAAAGTTTGTTCGAAACCGAGGCCCGTCGTCCCTCAGCCGTGGCTACCTATCTAGCGGTTTATGCGCTGATTGCTGGCGGTTTTGCCTACCGGCAGCCCGCCCTCGTCCGCCGCGCCCAACTGCTGCTGGTGCGGCTGAGCGTCCGACAGGATGTCAGCCTGGAGCAGTCAATTTGTGCCCTGCTACTGGGGCAGACAGCAGAAGCCAGCCAATTTCTCGAGCAGAGCAGCGAGCAGGACGCCCTTGCCTATATTCAAGAACATTCTCGCGGTGCCCCCGACCTGCTGCCGGGGCTGTGTCTCTATGCTGAGCAGTGGCTCCAGGGCGAAGTGTTCCCTCACTTCCGAGATTTGGCCGAAGAAACCACGTCCCTGAAAGACTACTTCGCAGATGCGGAGGTGCAAAGCTATCTGGAAAACATGCCCCACGAGGCTGAACATACAGGTGATTGGGAAGTGGCGACCCCGGTCGGCTACGGGCGCAGCCAGTCTCGCTTTGGCAACGGAGCCGCGACGCCCGATGGCGATCGCTACGCTCGTATTGGGGCAGCCACCGCCACCGTGGGCAACTCAGCCTACGGCAATGGGCAGGCCAGCACCCCCATGGCCACCCTCCCTGTGGCAGAGCGGGTTTCCCAATTGTCCCCGGAGGGCCGTCTCAGCCAGCGGGAGTTGGATAGCAGCAATGGCGGCTCACCGCCGCGCAACTGGCGATCGCGGTCTACAGACACCATCCCCAAGACCGAGCTAAAAACCCCTGCAGGAACCGTCCTCAGCCGCCGGGGAGTTGGCAAAGGCCAGCCCCCCCGGTTGGATCGGCTACTCTTCCTGGCGGCCATGGGGGTCATCGGAATAATTATCCTCTGGATTCTGGCAAGTTGGGTGTACGGTTTGCTGAGTCAGCGATCGCAGACCTCAGCCCTCCAGGGTGAGCAACTCCAAATCTCTCTGAATCAGCCCGTTGTTACCATCCCCGACCCGAACGAACCACCCCCCGCCCTCAGCAGTGCCGAGGGAGAACTGACCGAAGCAGGGGCTATTGAGGTCATTCGTGCCTGGCTGGCAGCCAAATCGGCAGCCATGGGCGAAAATCACAATGCGGAAGCGCTGAGTGAGATTCTGGTTGGCTCGCTGCTAGATAAGTGGCAGGGGCAGTCCACGTCGGCCCAGGCAGGCGGCTGGTATCTGGAGTACGAACATCCCAACCTGACGGTGGAGTCGGTGGAATGGGAAGAGGAAACCCCCGATCAGGCAACCATCTACGCCACAGTCACAGAAGTAGGCAATTTTTATAAGAATGGCCAGCTCGACCTGTCCCAGTCCTACGACAGCGAGGTACAGGTCAGCTACGACCTGGTTCGAGATGAAAACGGGTGGAAAGTGCAGTCTATTGACCTGCGCTAGTCATCTGCGCCAGGAATCTACATCTGCGCCAGGAATCTAAAGGAGTAACCCCATCCGCTATCCTTAGGATGAGTTCTAGGGGACTTACCCTAATTTTTAACCGTGACGCCGCACCAGGGCGCAAAACTGCATGACGGATATGCTGTTGCAGGCATACGTCCCCCTCTTGGGCTGGACGGTGCTGGGTTTTTTGTTGTTTCTAGTTTTGCCCGACCAGGTACCTCGTTTACTGGGGCGTGCCTTGTTTTGGGTGGGGGTGCCGCTGGAAATTCTGGCGCTCACGCGCCAGACCCGTTTTTCAGCAGAGGTAGGGCTTTCGCCTGCTTTTACAATTGCAGTGTTGTTGGTGTCCATCCCAATGGCCTGGTTCGCCCTTCAGGCTTTGCGGCGAGTCAACCCCAGCGCTCCCGAACCGGCCTATCCTGACACTGGCCAGGCCTGGAATGTTCAGTTGGGCTGGGAAAACCAGTCGCGGCAGGGCAGTTTCCTCATCTCCTCAGCTATCGGCAATACGGGGTTTGTAGGGCTGGCGATCGCCCCCATTTTCGTCAGTGACTCCCATCTGAGCTGGATCGTGTCCTACAGCGTTACCCATAACATTGTTGGCACCTATGGCCTGGGGGTGCTCATTGCCAGCTACTTTGGGCGATCGGCTCCCACGCGTCGCTGGTGGATGATTCTGCGAGATGTGCTGACGGTTCCCTCCCTCTGGGCCTTCGGGGTGGGGGTGGCTACTCAAAATGTGCCCCTCCCACTCCCCCTGGAAACCGGGCTTCATGCCTCCGTTGGCATTGTTATTCCGCTAGCGCTAGCGCTGCTGGGGATGCGCATCAGCCAGATTCGGGGCTGGCAGAGCCTGCGGTTAAGTCTGCTGCCTGCGGCTATTAAGGTGCTGGTGCTGCCCGCCCTGGTCGGATTGGTGGCATCTGAGATGGGTCTAGCTTCCGATGCCCGGCTGGCGCTGGTGCTGATGTCGGGGATGCCGACGGCCTTCGCAGGACTGATCCTGGCGGAAGAATACGACCTCGATCGCGATTTGATTGCCAGCAGCATTGTCTTAACAACGGGGTTATTGGTTCTCACGATTCCCCTCTGGCTTATGGGGTTTGGTGCTCAAGGGTGGGGGGCGATCGCCAGATGACCCGCGTGCTGATAAACAGACGCTAGACTGAAATCGGGTTCTTTAACCTTTGATATCAGCTGGATATCAGCAGCAGTCGTTACCCGCAAAGGCACCTAGTCATGGATGAAACCACCCTGAGGGTTTTACTTGAAGAGCTGAAGCATCCAGATGAAGCGGTTCGAGAACAAGCAACTCACCAGCTCTGGCAGGGCTGGTTTCAGCAAAAGGGAGATTACGGCCTGAGCATCCTCCAGCAAAGCCAAATCGCGCTGCAAGCTGGGGAGTATCTGGAAGCCGAAACGCTCCTCACTGATCTCATCCGCGATCAGCCTGATTTTATTGAAGCCTGGAACCGCCGTGCTGTTTTGTACTACATGCGGGAGCAATATCGTAAATCGCTGGCCGACTGTCAGGCGGTGATTGAATTGGCCCCGTTTCATTTCGGGGCGCTGCACGGCATGGGGTTGTGCTATGCAGCTTTGGGCAACTATCAGCTCGCTATCCGGGCATTTCGTCGCGCTCTGGAGATTCAACCCTACGCTTTAATTAACCAAAAGCTCATTCTGGAGTGTACAGCTCGGCTGAGCTGAGGAACTTAGGATCGTGAGTTTAGATGACCTGTAATTATCCGACCTGTAGAGTCATAGAATTCTACGCCGATCGAAGAAAAATACAGATCCTAAGTAGGTAGCCATAAATAAACGATGCTATGGTGGGGTTTTGAACTCCACTTGCTTTATTTGTGGCCAGATACTTATTGAGAATGACGGGGAAATTCCAATGGTTGCAGGCTTTATAGATTCGCAACAAGGCAATTAATCGAGGTGCCCTTAAAACTCTCTTGTTACCAGGGGGGCTGGGCAAATACAGAAGGTAAAGGGTATGGCCCTACGGGCTAAGGTTTGAGTGTGGAACCCCCGCGACGTATGGGTTCTACCCCTCTTAAATATCCTAATGCGAAAGCGTAACGCTATATCAACTTGAGGCGGAAGATTGGGTCCACTTCAAACCTCCCGCTAATTTTGGGCCGCTTTAAGTCGGAACCCGAAGGCAAGTTCCTGATCCGAGTTAAGAGAGCTGGATATTGGTGGAAGGAGATTAATTCGACTCCTATGTTGCCGTCTCATCAGATTTACTCTGCTAATGACGAATGCCTCCATCTATGAACCCGCTACTTCCACCCTTGGTACGAACATCGCCCCTGACTTGCTGTATTGGGTCAATCTTCAGCTTGAAGCCGGAGCACAACTGTTGCTCATCGATCTGTGTCAGGTGGAAACTATTGACAGCAGCGGGATTGGCACCCTGATGATTGTTCGCAATCGGGTGCGGCGTGCGGGGGCAAAACTATCGCTGTGCTCCCTTAACTCGCAAACTCTGGCAGAGCTGGAGCGGGCTGGCCTGACGGATAAGTTTGAGGTATACGCAAACCGTGATGAGTTTGAGACGTTCCTGCCTACGGATGATTTTTAGCTAACCCCAGCCTCCATTGTTTAGGATTAAGTGCTCAAGCACAATTAATTACAGCTTGTGGGGGCGCACACCCCCACGAAAATAGTTTTGTTCAACCACTTAACTCCCGATTTAGGGCGCGGTGTTTTTGAAATGCCGTCTTCCCACAGCGCTGCCCCCTTGTCCTGGGAGATAATGCAAGCAGAACTTCAAAATTTAAACGGCGGAGCGAAAGATGGATCGATCAAAAATTGTCGCCATTATTACTGGGGCGATCGCCCTACTGCTGAGCTTTGCCTATCTGGCGGTGGTGCAGCTTCTAGACTTTCGGGGAGAGATGGTGCCCGCCCCTCAAGATTTGTTAATCCTGCAGCCACTGGGGGTCATAGCAGCAAGTCAACTCCCATTTCTTTAAGGTCAAACCCGTGCAGGTAGGTCTGCCCTTTATTCTGGCTGGCTACCCAGAGGTGGCGGTCATCCATGAGGGCGATCGCCGTTGGCCCGGTCGGCCCCTCCACCCGATTAACGCCGTAGCCGTCGCGGTCAAGGATGAGCATCTGGCCCCATTCGTCCATTACCAGGTAGCCCCATGGAGTTGTCATCAGGAAGTGCGGTTCAATCTCGACCGGGATACGCGCCACCCGAAATGGCTTCAGATCAATCACCAGAATGGAGTGGGAATCCTGGCGATCGACGGCCAGAAGCTGGTAGGGCTTGTCGGTTTTGATGGCGGCTTTGAGCAGAATGGGTAGGTAAAGTGCCCCCAGCCGTGTGCCCCGCCGAGTTACCACTTCAATATGGGTGCCGAGTTCCCCTGGCGAGAGGGAGCGATCGCCCCCCTCGTACTCCCTATCGCTGGCTGCGTGGCTTTCATTCGGTCGATCCATATACCTACAGGGAACATGACGGGACCTGTCACGGGTGTCTTGAATCCGGCAGTAGGATTTTCGCCGTGGGCACTCTGAAATGACCGCAACGTGTCGTGAATCCAGTGCCACAATGCGCAGTAACTCTGAGGAAGCTCCTGCATTGGCCAGACGGATTGGATGGCTGGCCAATTTCCCCCCGCCTGAGGCCAGCAGCGGATAAAACTGGAGGGTACTAAATCCCGTTTGGGGGCGAATTTTGCGCAGATCCGCCACAGCGGCCAGCCAGCGGCCCCTGGCATCAATGGTGGCGACGCAGTCTTGCTCCAACTGGTGAACCAGATAGGGCACCAGCTCATCCTGATCCCCATGAGGCTCAAGCCGATAGACCGCATTGCGGGTAAGGGCAAAGCATCCCACTGGGCTGGCCAGCAGTTGCTGAACGGGTTCGGGTAGGTGGGTAATCTGCCAGCTTTTGCCAACAATGCAGCCCGCTCCCCCCATCTCGGCAGTTGGGGAGAGTAGTAACGGACGGACGGCAACGCGGTGGGCACTAGCGTAAAAAAGGTGGGGAGGCAGCCCAGCCTGTTTGTGTTGTCCTTCGTTGAAAGGTAAGACTGAGGGCGATCGCACGGGTAAAGAGCAAAACACCAACTGGTTGGCGGCATACTGCAGGGGTTCGCATTTCCAACCTGTAAGCTGACAAACCGGGGCGAGAGTCTCCAGTTCCATCAGAGGAGGCATGGTGACGGGCGATCGCGCCTCAGGAGCAAAATCCCAACCGGCGGTGGTGGCGATCGCTCCCAGGTCTGCCAGCATCTCCGTCGCCGACTGGTAGCGTCGTGCAGAAAGTTTCTGGAGGGATTTTTGGATAATCGGTCGCAGCGTAGCAGGAATTCGTTCGGGAAACTCGACGGCTTGATTCAGGTGGGCTGACATCAGGGCCACGGGCGTCCCCGAAAAGGGTCGCCGCCCCGCAATCAACTCAAATAATAAAATACCGACCGAGTACAGGTCGGCGGTGGGGGAATATTGACCGTAGAAGCGTTCTGGGGCCATGTAGGCAGGCGACCCGGTATTGCCTGCATGTTGTCGAGAGTATTCCTGATTGAGGCGGGCGATGCCAAAGTCTGAAATTTTTGCCAGCCAACCGTCCGACCGGAGACTCAGCAGAATATTCTCAGGCTTGATGTCGCAGTGGACAATGCCCTGCTTGTGGGCGTGTTCCAGCCCCATGAGAATATCCATCACCAGCTTGACGCTGTAGCGCAGCGTCAGGTGTCGTCCGTCAACCATCAGACTGCGTAAGGTGCCGCCCTCGCAGTAGTCCATCACCAGATATCGACCGGTGCGAGTGTGCTCCAGCGCGTAGCAGGTAACGATGTTGGGGTGCCGCAAACTCAGCAGAAACCGCAACTCCCGCAAAAACTGCCGGGTGGGAAACCGCTCCTTCTCCAGGTTTTTCAAGGCAACTAGTCGTCCGGTTTGGCGATGCACAGCACAATACACCTGACCAAACTGTCCCTGCCCTACCAGGCCAAGCCGACGATACTGTGACGATTTGAGGGATGCTCCAGATTGGCTTAACACAGCGACCCGCGACGACGAATTCTCAAATCCTGGGCGTTATTCTCAAAAGGCATTCCGGGTGGATTGGAAAAAAGTTGGATGGTGGCAGACAACATCAACTACACAGTTGCTGCAGGATAGTATCGTGATCCAGACCCCGCTCAACCATCTCTTCAGCAGGCTGCACCCGCTTGGTTAGGCCCAAAATAAACCGGTTGCAGTCTGACCCCAGCGACTCACAGGTGGTTTGAACGCAGTGCAGTTCACGGCTGGTGAGCTGGCTGAAGAAGGTGCTCAGCACACCTGCCTCCAGATGACAGGCTGGCTTGGTACTGTTTTGCGCTTCCCTGGCAAAGGGAGAGTTCCAAATCTGGATGAGCAACAACCCGCGATGGTGGTGACTCTGATCCAGCTCGATGCGGCCCCAGCCGTGGGTTACCCAGCACTGACGGAGGCACTGGAGAAACTCAACCATCGACATGTCGGCAACGGCTTTGTTGTAATAATCGGTCAGCTCTTCACAGAAGCGGGTGTAGAAGTTTTTCCCCCACCAGCGACCGCAGTTAAACAGCACCATGCCTGCAGCCTGGCCAGTTTCATTTTCCAGTCCGGCATAAATGCCTTGAATCAAAGTTGCTGGAAGGGCCAGGAGGCGATCGCCCCGACGGTTTTCCAATAGACCCAGCTCCAGGTCACCTTTCACATAAACATCGCTCGCGAAATAGTTGCTAGGAATGTGGTTGTCAACCAGCAAATCGGTAATGGAAATCATAGGACTACACGAGGGTTAGAAATGGTATTTGCTTTCAAGTAAGAACAACTCAATGCTTAGAGCGCTGGAGCTGTCGGGGCAGGCTGAATGAGTGCCCGTTCCGCCAGCGTCAGGTGGGGCTGAATAAGCCGCAACTGCGGGCCGGTTAGGGTCTCGCTCAGTCGCTGGTTGAGCAACCGATAGAGAGCGGTGTCGAGGGTCTGGGTGTTAAAAACTTTAACCGTATCTTCCAACCAGCTAATCAGGCGGGTTTGGAGGAATAGCTCGTCGTTGAGCAACATCCCCATGGCCGAATAGCGCATCACCAGCAGCGCATTTTTAAGGCAGCGCTCCAGCACTTCAATTTTTTCGCTGGGAAATTGCTGTTCAAGCTGTTCCGCGACCCGCTGCATAATGGTTACTTCCTGATCCCGCAGACAGCGGTAGGTTTCCAGGCGATCGGGCAGGGATTCAACGTACTGGTTTAGCGTGTTTAACTCGTCAGGCTTCAGGTAGCGATTTTCCGCCTCATCAAACATGGCATCGATCTGGGGGTGCATGGCAATGTCCTCAAGCTGGTAAGGGTGGCATGAAAGTAGATATAACTGGGTTGACCTCAGTGTTAAAACAGGCCCGAAAAATCATCCAGGGTAATTTCATCTACTGTTGATTCTTCGGCCATTGGCTCTTCCACGGGCGTAAAGGCGGCAATGACGCGCACTCCATCCCAGGCGATCGCCTCGAAGAACTGGGTAACCGTCATGTCCAGCCCAAGTTCTCCTGTGGTTGCCTGGTGGGCCTGCTCAGGGGCCTGGGGTTCCAGGGGGCGGTCGTCCCAATTCACTGCTGAGAAAAACTCCTGCACCGACGACGGCAGCCAGGTCGAGGTCATGCCCTGGGCTGAGCCGTTCTTTGAAGGAAGTGTCATCGTGCTCATTTCATTTCTCCAGCGCGTAACCGCTTCTCAATGTCCCGTGCGGTGGCCCCCTCATTCATCCAGAACCCCGCCGCATCAATGCGATCCTGGCCGCCCAGCAAAAACTTGCAGTAGGTTTCCCCCATGGAGTAGCACTGAATCTCAATGCAGCTCAGCTTTTTCTTGACCATTTCGGTGAAAAATCCTGCAAAGAGACCCGCATAGAGGTAACAAACAGGCTTGCCCACGTCGCCCAGGGTGCGTGCCACCGCCGAGTCAAACAGGTTGATAAACATAAAGCCCTGCTTGCGATCGCCCATGTCGATTTCCCAGCGCCCCCAGCCCTGGGACGTGAAAGGCCACCACCAGGTTTCTAGAAGAAACATCAGGTTTGTCTGACGAACCCCCCGGTCAAACTCTTCGGCAAACCATTTCTCAAAGAAAAAGGCGTCGCGCTGGCCCCAGTGGTTACCGATGGTATACATCGTTGCCGCTGAGGCGTCGCCCACTTCTTCTTCAAGCCCTTCAATCAGGCCAATGATGAAATCTTCGCTGGTCAAGAGGTTCGTACTGCCGTTCCAATCGGTGATCGTACCCTCTTGAGTATTGAATTGAAAGAAGTCCCGAAAGCTGTAATGGTTGTGCTTTTTGGGATGCTTAGCTTTTACAGGGTGCTGGTTATTCGTTACAGTGACCATGATGTTATCTACACAACACTAGCGGGTAAGGGTGCGATTAATACGAAGCAAATCTGTATTCACACTGAATTATTATTCAATCTGTGGTAAGGCCTGACCGATTAAACGTCAGACAGTCTAAATTAAGAACTTAAAACTCAACTAGACAGGCCGTTCAAAAAATCTCGGTATAGGCTTTTTGGGGTTCAGACAGCCCCATCTGATTGCAGAAAAGGTCAGCAGCGATGACTGTTAATACCAGATACTGCAAATAGCAGATGTAGCCGGTCAGATGCCGTTAAGTTCAATATGCCCTGGGACTTTTGGATCTAACCCCGCTCATCTCAAGTTTTGTTAACTGCAGGGAGAAAGGGTCATTTCCCCCTGGCTGCAAGGTAAACCACCACTTAGGAGATTTTGTAACTACTCAGGCTTGACCTGGAGCCTGAACTGCCCTCATCCCCTAGCCCCTTCTCCCCAGGGAGAAGGGGAATCGGATTGAAGTCCCTCTCCCTAGGGAGAGGAATTTAGGGTGAGGGCAGCCTGAGCAGTTACCAGTAATCTGTGGCTTGAGCACCCGTAGCCAACCCTAGGCCGTTACCCCCAGCGCAACCCGGTTCAGCTCCAGGAGAGGGCAGAACAACGCCGCCTCAATGGGACTGAGATGGTCTTTAACGACCTCTTGCATCAGCGAGTAAGTAACTTCACAGCTTTCCTGGGTGCCAAAGGCACGCATAATGGTTTGAAACCAGAAAAGAAAGCGCTCTTGCAGCAGGTCAGGATCGTCTAGCAGCAGGGCGATCGCCGAGTAGCGCAGCACCCGTAACGTATCGCGCTTCCATTTACTACGCATATCCTGACTGCCGACCCGCAGCAGCTTGGGGTGGTTGGCTTCCATCTTGGCGTAGGCGTCTTGAATAATTTTGCTTTCAAGCGCATGAACCTTCTGGTAAGTTTGCAAGCGCAGCGGGAACGAGTTGATGTAATCCGTAACAAACTTCAGCTCATTATCCGTAGCGTATCGGCCTTCAGCTTCTTGGCTCAGCAACTGAAACTGGCTCAGCATATATACTTAACCCTAAAGTAATAGAACTTAATCAAGGCTAATTTACGAACTTTCAATGTTAGTTCGGTGGTTCTTGGGAAAAGCAGGTACTTTTCTGACTTACGTCTTCTTGATTGTTCGGTATTTATCAGGATGATCCGGAGGGCCAAATTGCCCTAAAAGGCAGACCGCAACCCAAGAATTCGCAACCACTGGGGGGAGGTGAGTTACCAAATCATTACGAATAGGGTGTTATAGTGCGTCTAGCCCTGTTGTCATCTGTCAAACGGCAGAAAAAACAGAGGCGGTTGGCAGATAAGAGCCATGGCTCCCTCATCTGGGAAACCTCTCATTTAGAACCTATTGCGTAAGTCCTATTTCAAAAACTCTGCCGAGTTTTCGGGTAGGCACTGAGTAGCCAACCGAAGCTGCTGCTGGTCGTGCTTGATTCTCCCATGAAATATGTCCACCTGGTTTTGATTGCCCTCTCCACCCTGGCCCTCAGCCTCCTGTTGGGCGGCTACCAATCCCAATGGAATCCTGTCTGGCTATCCGCTGATCAGGGCCGCACCGTTCAAGTCAGGTTTCAGCCAGCCGCGGTCGAGCAACCTGAGACCCAAACCTGGCTACTGGAGCTGCCCCGCTACTGGGTTGCCAACGGTGCTTGTCAACTGAATGGCTCCATTACCACCCTGTTAACTCAGGAAGGAAGAGATTTGCACGGCACGCTTCCCTGGGTTTGGAATGGACAGGACGGCTCGGCTGCTATTTCCGGCAACATTGGCTCGCGGCGCACCTGGTTTGAGCTGACGCCGCCCGCAGTGGGTGGCTTTCCCATGCGGTTTCAAGGGCAACTGGGCGAACCCAATCAATTTTCCGGCGCTGCGGTTCCTCAGGGGATTTGTCGGGGCTTGAAGGACGACTTCAAACTGACGCGGCTGCCCAAAATGCAGAAGCCTCCTGAAGCGCGCACCCTGGCGCTTTTTCGCAAACCGTTTGACGGCGAGTTTCTGCTCAGCAACTACTTTGACCATGATGTGCCGCGTCAGTTCGTCGACAACAATGGCTACATGTTGAATTGGCGGGGCGATCGCCTCGCTATTGGCAGTCCGGGAGCGGGCATTGACGGGCACGGCGGCTATGACTGGGGGTTACCCGAAAATATGCCTTTGCGGGCCGTGGCCGATGGCACCATTACCTTTGCGGGGGAGGGGCGTCCCTTCTACTGTCCGCCGCTGGATACCACCACCACCGGGCAATACGTTTACATCGAACATACAACATCGGGGGGCGATCGCTTCGAGAGCGAATACGTTCATCTCAACCGGGTGGATGTGCAGACGGGGGATTGGGTGCAGGCTGGGCAGGTGATTGGTCTTTCTGGCAACACTGGCTGCAGCACTGGCCCCCACCTCCACTTTGGCGTGCGGCGGTTGCTTGACTCAGGAGAAAAGGTGTTAGTCGATCCCTATGGCTGGGCTGCCTATGATGCCGATCCGTGGAGGTACCAGCAGCGCGCTGCCGATAGTCTCTGGCTCTGGCAAGAAGGGCAGGCTCCAGCCCTGTTTGAGTTTGGTCGAAAGCAAATGACCCACCTCCGGGTGGCATTGCCGCCACTGGAATATCACCCACCGCTGGAGAGCGATCGCCCCACCTGAACCCTACTGGCTAAAGGCAGCCCCAATCAGGCAGCACCAGCCGCCAATGAGAATCACGCCACCAATGGGGGTGAGAATGCCCACCGAAGTCACCCCCAGGCCGCTAATCAAGTACAGACTGCCGGAAAAGAGGATCGCTCCGACAACAAAAGCTGCGCCTGCAGCGATTAAGGGAAGGGCCTTAAATTTAGCGGTGGCGAGCAACAGGGCGACGGCGAGGAGGGCGATCGCGTGATACATCTGGTAGCGGACCCCCGTTTGAAAAACGGCGATCGCCTCTGGGCTAAGGCGGCTGGCTAGCCCGTGGGAGGCCAGTGCCCCCGCCGCTACTGCGATGGCTCCAGATGCCCCCGCCAACCCTAAAAATAGTCGAACCATTCCGCTACTCCTGACGAATCGCTTGCTTGATCCTAACCGCGTTTATTCCTCCTTGGTAGGAGAGGGATGGGGAGAGATGCGGTAAGCACAGCGGCGATCGCCCACTAAAATATGTTCCTGCCGTTCTACGGTAATGCCATCCCCCAGCAGGGCCTGAAAAACTTCTAGCTCACCAGCACAAAATTGAGAACAGGCCTGGGCAGCAGCATGGATAGAGCAGTGATTTTCCACCAGCAGCACCGACTCATCCGCTTGCTCAATCACCTCTGCCATGTACCCTTCCTGACTTCGCAGTTGGGCAATTTGCCCCACGCGACTGCGCCAGTGGTGGGCCGAAAGCTTTTCGGCATAGGTTCGAATTTGGGTTTGCACCCGCTCTGCTAACAGGGCTGCAAAACCTTCTTCACCAAAAACTTGCTGTACATCCTGAAGCAGGTTAATCGCGAGGTCTTCGTGATTATTGGGAAACAGATGACAGGTCTGAGCCGTTAGCTCCCACCGCTTGACGGGCCGCCCAACGGGCTGGCGCTCTTCGGTGTAAGAAACCCATTGCTTTTCCCGCAGCACCTGCAGATGCTGGCGAATGGCCATTGGCGACACACCAAGCTGGTCAGCCAGGGATGCTGCCGTTTGTGGCCCTCGCAGCTTCAGTAGTTGAATGATTTGGTCTTTGACGCTGGAATCCGAAGCATTAGCAAGTGCACTCATGCCCACGCATTTCTTTCGATGACGGCGATAAGCCACAGGCGCTCCTACCCATTCCCTTAAGGACCTGTCCGAAGAACCGTCAGATCTTTTGCATTCCAAGTCCCTACAAGTTTTTCGGGTAGGTTCTCAACTTAACCTATTCATAAGCCGGGCCTATTGGCCTATCTATTAAGCCTAACCGATTCATAAGAGGGAGGAGGCGATGAGCTGCGTTGATCGGAGTGTTGGAGTCCGGGTTGCTCCGGATGCTAGACTATCCCAAGCTATAAGCGGCGATCAAGCCCGTTACTGTATTCTAGTCTACATTCATCCCCTCTGGGGGGTTTGCCAATATTGGCGATTCGGTGCGGAGTTTTGATATAAAATACTATTGAAAGTCCCAATGCTCTGAATAGGGGGATGTACCTGAACGGGTTACATTCTCTGACGAGTGTTTGACGAGCGTTACTCTCGGTTTGACAGCAGATACACTGATAGAGTGGCAAAGATGATGCTTAAAACAATTGCTTCCAAAATCAAAGCCTGGTTCCCCGCTGAAGCAGCCCACGCCCACTGTGATGGGCCTTGTGGTGTATACGATCCCGCGTCCGCACGGATCGCCGCCGAAGCAGTGGTTTCCATGACCAAAAAAATTCTCGCCCTGACGCCTCCGGCCCCCAGCGATTCCCATGCCATGGCAGCCTACGAAAACACCATGTCTCGCTTTGTGGCCATCAAGGAAGAGCAGGCTCAAATCACCAAGGACGAACTGCTGATTCTCTGGACGGACTACTTCAAGCCCGTTCACCTCGAGAAGTTCCCCGACCTGCACGACACCTTCTGGAAGGCAGCCAAGCTCTGCTCTGCCTGCAAGGTGGAAGTGAGCCAGGAGCACTGCACCGAGCTGATGGAGGCCATTGAAAAAATCCACCAGATGTTCTGGGCTACCAAAGAGCGCGACGTGCCTTTCTATAAGGCCAGCTAGGTAGGCATCAGGTTCTGATTTTTAATCGACTTGCTGGGCGATCGCCCGATGTTTACGCCTGCGATCGCCCAGTTCCCTTGATGATTCATCCCGATTCCCGTACTTCGGCTGCCGGTGTCATCCTTACTCCCCTCTCTACCCGCCGCCAAAACGCCAGCTCCATCTAGCCCCACAGCTCTCCCCGACGCCACGGCCCGGGACTGGCTGCTCTGGTTGCTGCGCCGCCGTCGTCGCTACCGGGTGGTGGGTCGCTCCATGCTGCCCCTGCTCCAGCCCGACGATGAGGTGCTGGTCGATCCAACGGCCTACCGACAGACGCCCCCAGTTGAAGGCGATCTGGTATTAATCGACCATCCCGATCGCCCCCATTTTCGCTTGGTCAAGCGAGTGCGGTTGGTGCTGCCCACGGGCCATTGCTTTGTCCTGGGGGACAACCCCACAGAAAGTACCGACAGCCGCCAGTTTGGTGCAGTTGCCGCCAAACAAATTTTGGGAAAGGTGGTGTGCCGATTTGATTAGGTACGAAAGTTCTCTACAATAGGCGAGACGGCTGCATCTTTAATAACCCTTCATGGCGCGATCGCCAACGCTTAAGTACGACCGGGGAACCCTCATCCTCCATCCCCCACCGCGGGGGAAAGGCTGGATTGACTATGCCACCTGGGACGACCGCATCGAGCGGTTCCGCATACCCGCCATTCACTATCGGCGGCTGGTGGAGTGCCTGCAGGCAGACGGAGTCGCGCTGATTGACCAGGCGCGGGAGTTTGGCCCCCTCGATCTCAAGCCCAGCCTGGAAATGACGCCCTACCCTCACCAGCGGGAGGCGCTGGATGCGTGGATTGCCGCCGATCGTCAGGGGGTGGTGGTACTGCCCACGGCCTCGGGTAAAACCTACCTGGCCCAGATGGCGATGCAGGCAACCCCCCGTAGCACCCTGATCACCGTCCCGACCCTGGATCTCATGCACCAGTGGTATGCCCATCTGATGGCTGCTTTTCCCGACGTAGAGGTGGGGGTGCTGGGCGGCGGCTCGCGCGATCGCTCCCCCATTCTGGTGGCCACCTACGACAGTGCTGCCATCCATGCAGAGCAAATTGGCAACCGCTATGCCCTGCTGATCTGCGACGAGTGCCATCATTTGCCCAGTGACTTTAACCGGGTGACGGCGGAGTTCGCCATTGCCCCCTACCGCCTGGGGCTGACAGCCACCCCCGATCGCTCCGATGGTCGCCATGTAGATCTGGATGGGCTGCTGGGGCGGGTGGTCTACCAGCGATCGCCCGAAGACCTGGCAGGGCAGGCCCTGGCCCCCCACGAAATTATTCAGATTAAAGTGTCCCTGTCTGAGCAGGAGCGCGATCGCTACGATCGACTCATCCAAACCCGCAACGCTTTCCTCCAGGAGGCCAATATCTGGCTGGGCAGCATGGAGGGCTGGCAGCGGTTTGTGCGCGACAGTGCCCGGTCAAAGGCAGGGCGGCGGGCGATGCTGGCCCATCGGGAGGCCAAGGCGATCGCTCTGGGAACGGAAGGCAAGCTGCGAATCCTGGCGGATCTGCTGGCGGATCACTACCCGGAACAAACGCTGATCTTCACCAACGACAACGCTACCGTCTATCGCATTTCCCAGGAGTTTCTCATTCCCGCCATCACCCACCAGACCCCCGTTAAAGAGCGCCACGAGATTCTCCAGAGCTTCCGCGACGGCACCTATCGCGTTCTGGCCGCCTCCCATGTGCTCAACGAGGGGGTAGATGTGCCAGCGGCGAGCGTGGCGATTTTGCTGTCGGGGACGGGGTCAACCCGCGAGTATATTCAGCGGTTGGGGCGAGTCCTGCGCAAAAGTTCGGACAAAACCGTAGCCCGCCTCTATGAAGTTGTGGCCGAAGAGACGTCGGAGGAGGGCGTATCCAAACGACGACGGCAAACTTCCCGTCCATCCTCTGCCCGCTCCGGTCAGCTTGAGCTGGTGCCTACCCCGTCCCAACCCGCAGAAGACTGGGGACAGCCCAGCCGTCGGGCAGCAGAATCGTCCCCGAACTATGGCGATCGCGACGGGAAGCTTGACTAGAAAGCAGCAAGATTCAAGTTTCAAGTTTTGATTTTTGAGTCCAAGGGCCGCCCCCTTTTATTAAAAACTCAACTTTCAAAACTCAAAACTTGTTTCTCCCGTCCAGCCACTAGCTGTTCTGGCCTGAGCACGAGCCTAGTTAAGGGTGTACTTATATTCAGCTTTCAGGAGCTTTAGAACAATTTGCGACTCGTAGCTCAAAATTCCGGGGATCTGATGGAGCTTATTGAAAAAGTGCAGCAACTCGCTGTGGGTGCCGTAGTAAACATCTGCAAAGATGTTGTACCGCCCCGCCGTAATAGCGACGAAACGAACTTCCGACATCTCAGACAGCACTTCAGCGATGGTATCGATCTGATTGCTCTCGACAATCAGCCACACCACGAGAATATGAGGCTTGCCCAGCTTTTCTGGATTTGGCCATGCCTGAATGCGGATGACGCCCGACTGCAGCAATCGCTGCACGCGATATCGAGCGGTTGCCTCTGGAATACCCAGCCGTTTGGCGATTTCGGTGAACGCCATGCGTCCATCCGAACGGAGGAGATTGACAATTTCCTGGTCAACAGTGTCAAGGGACATAGGCGCTACAGCCTGCTCGGCCTGTTCTGATTGGGGCATACTCTTTAAGGAAAAACTCTTCAAGGAAAAAGGAGAATAGTGGGTTTCAAGGTACGGTTGGAGTAGTTGAAAAAAAGATCCTTGCTTTCCAATGAGGAATAGCCGGTACACTTATCCTAATTCATTAATTGCGCCTCTCTTCCGAATTAAATTCAAAATGTATAGACCTTCTTGATAAAGGTATCAAAGAAAATCACTAAAAACCGTGCTAACCATTGGGAAGCACGCTCTCGAATCTCGCAAGATCATAGAGATCATACTAGCAAGATCATAGAGATCGTCAGGTTCGTAACGACATCGTGAAACAGCTTCAATTTGTATAGAGTGAACGGTATGAACCTAATCTGGCCTGAGGGAGTGCAGTGTGCAGCGGTCTTCAGTTTTGATATCGATGGGGAAGCGGGAATGCTCCAGGCAGATCAGCGCAACTCAGAACGCCTGTCGGTTTTATCGTGGGCGCGATATGGTCCCAAGGTGGGGGTACCACGAATTTTAGACCTGCTGCGAAAGAAGGAGATACGCGCCTCGTTCTTTGTTCCTGGCTATACAGCGGAACTCAATTCCGACTTGATTAAGCGGATCTATGATGAAGGGCATGAGGTGGGGGTTCACGGATATCTCCACGAAAAGGTGACGGAACTGAATCCGGCAGAGGAAGCAGCGGTTCTGGTGAAGACCCGCCAGATCCTGAGGGACATCACCGGGCAGATGCCCTTAGGCTATCGGGCACCCTGGTGGGATGTTCACCAGAGGACGCCATCTATCTTATCTCAGCACGGGATGCTGTATGACTCATCTCTGATGGATGACGATCGCCCCTACCTGATTTCCACAGCCACCGGGAACCTGGTGGAGATTCCTGTTCACTGGACAAATGACGATTGGGAGCAATTTGCCTTCATCGCCCACCCGCCCATGGGCAGCGGCATGATCGACACCTGTGAAAAGGCGTTTCAACTGTGGAAAGAGGAATTTGACGGCATCTATCACTATGGTGGAGCGTTTGTCTTGACGATGCACCCCGAAGTTATCGGGCGTCCAGCTCGCCTGCTCATGTTGGCGCGGCTGATTGACTATGTGCGATCGCACGATGGCGTCTGGGTAACCACCTGTGGAGACATTGCTCGCTATTACACGAACCAGGTGCAGACCAGACCTGAGGGATTGGGTTCAGTCTAATCTGTGCCTCATACGATTGAAAACCGCTATGGACTTCAGGAGAGAAGTGCGGAATTTAGGATTCAGCTATAGGCAAAAGTGATCAATCTCGTACATTCCTGAGTATATGTTCTGGCTTTGATCAATTCAATTTACCTGACCAGTTTACCCAAATCTTAAAGTTTAGGCTTAATATTATGTAGCAGCGGATAATTTACAGCGATCTCGCAAAGTAGCTTATCTGGCGCGCAAAATTTCCACTATGATAGCTTTCGTTGTTCACAGATCCATCCCGTAAGGGATTAACGCTTGACAAATGGGCAGATTAAAGTG
The DNA here is from genome assembly GCA_035285585.1 of Synechococcales cyanobacterium. Taxonomy (GTDB): domain Bacteria; phylum Cyanobacteriota; class Cyanobacteriia; order CAKZMO01; family CAKZMO01; genus JAYKGU01. The sequence goes on along the minus strand of JAYKGU010000021.1, from coordinate 1,455 downwards.
GAGGGTCTCAACCATTAGGAAGTGTGCCGTCAAATCTGCTAAATCTGTTCCAACAAATCTGGCAGAGCTAGTCCCATAATCTGTCAAATGATTTGTCAACCCATCTGTCAAAATTCAAGCCCCCATGAGATTTGACAGGAAATCAGTTACGCTAACTGAACTGGAGGCAGGCTGGCGTGCTCATCGAAATAAGGGCCAATAGTTGAGAGACTAACGCAGCGCAGGCGTTTGTGAATCTCGAACCGGCCCACGGTTAACTATTTGATAAGCATCCGGCTAACCCTGGCGTTCTATTTTTCAGTGTGCACCCTATCAAAAGGCATCAGGCTCAAAATGAAGACTTCATGCAAGATTCGTCATTGGGGGGTGGCGATCGCCGCCTCGCTAATTGGGGCGATCGCCCTGGGCTGTGGAAGCGGGCCGGTTAACACCCCGCAGGCAGTAAGCCCTGGGGTCGCCAGCACCAAACCTGAGCAAGGAACCGAGGTTATTCGCTGCATCTTTCCATTCTGGTTTGGATTCGCCCCAGTTCACGTCGCCTCTGAACTCGGCTACTTTGCTGAAGAAGGACTGGAAGTCATTACTGTCTTCGATAACGATCGCGCCAATGTAATGCCCGCCATGGATCGGGGCGACATCGAATGCACCATGCGTACCATTGGGGAGTACATGACTCGCCCCCGCACTGTAAACACCCAGGGCACAATTATCGGCACAATCGACGTATCTGTAGGGGCTGATGGCGTTGTGGCGGCCCCCGGCATTAACTCGGTTGAAGACCTGGTGGGCAAGGTATTTGCCGGAGAAATTAACCACCCTGGCACGGTGATGACCCAATATGCTCTCAGCCAATTGGGCTACAACATCAATGAAGACTTAGACGTGCGCCTGATCAGCACAGACGACTCTAGTGCGGTGTTTGAAGATCCGGAGGTGGCAGCGGTGGCCACCTGGGAGCCAATGATGAGCAGCATTGTAGAAAACACCAGCAAACAAGGCGCTAAAATCCTGCTCTCCTCTAAAGACTTTAATGGCCTGATCACCGACGTCATCATCGTCCATACGGGCGATCTGCAGGCTGACCCCGAGAAGTATCGCAAGTTTCTCCGGGGTATTTACCGCGCCATTGACCTCTATGAGTCTGATCCAGAGCAGTTTCTAGCGGTGGCTGCCCCTTATTTTGATGTCACCCCTGAGGCAATGGCCGTAGATCTGGAGGGGGTGCAGTACACCTCCTACGACGCTGCGCTTGCCTTTATGGGTACACCAGCGACGCCAGGAAAGTTAAGCCAGGTGTTTCGCGACCTTAACAAGATTAATCTCCAGCTTGATCTCCAGGATGAGGCCCTGGAGTATAGCAACCATGTAGATGTCACCCTCATCCAGGGGTTGTTCGACCATCAATCGCGGTAGGCATTGTAAGTAGGTCAGCACAATTAAATTCATGTTAGAAAA
>JAYKGU010000020.1:0-5709 GCA_035285585.1 Synechococcales cyanobacterium | reverse complement strand
GTTTTACGGCACCCCTAAAAACCCCGACGCCCATACAGTTACCCAGGTTTTGCCGCCCCAACTGATGCGATCGCCCCTTTGTGGACGAACCCGCCTGGGCCACTTCGAAGGCGTTGCTACGGTGGTGACCAAGCTATTGAACTTGGTGCGCCCCAATCGCGCCTACTTTGGGCGTAAGGATGCGCAGCAGTTGGCAATTTTGCAGCAGCTGGTACGGGATTTGAACCTGGGGGTTGAAATTGTTCCCTGCCCCATTGTGCGGGAGGCCAGCGGGCTGGCGCTCAGCTCCCGAAATCAGTACCTCAATGTCGGCGAGCGTCAAGCCGCAGCGGTGATTTACCGAAGTTTGCAGCGGGCTGAGGCGCTGTTTCGAACGGGGGTTCTCAATAGCCGCGACCTGATTACCGCCGTTTTCGCAGAGTTAGCCAGTGAACCGCTGGTGCAGCCAGAGTATGTCGAGCTGGTGCATCCCCAGACCCTGGTGCCCCTGGAAACGATTACCGAGGCAGGGCTGCTGGCGATCGCTGCTCAGGTCGGTTCCACCCGGCTGATTGACAATATGATTCTGCGCACCCGCCGCCCGATCATTGCCATTGATGGCCCCGCCGGAGCTGGCAAATCTACCGTGGCGCGGCAGGTGGCCCAGCAACTGGACCTGCTCTATCTGGATACGGGGGCCATGTATCGGGCCATTACCTGGCTAATGCTACACACGGGAACCGATCTTCAGGATGAGCCAGCGGTGGCCGAACTGGTGAGCCAGAGCCAGATTCGCCTGACTGCGGTTCCCACCGACGGAACTGCCTCGTTCCCAATGCCCTGCCAGGTGTGGATTAATGGCCAGGATGTGACCCAGGTGATTCGTACAGAAGCCGTGACTTCGAACGTTTCGGCGATCGCCGCCCAGCCCAGCGTCCGTCAGGCCCTTGTGCAGCAGCAGCAACACTATGGCCGCAATGGGGGCATTGTGATCGACGGTCGCGACATTGGCACCCATGTCTTTCCCGACGCCGAACTCAAGCTGTTTCTCACCGCCTCCGTCCACGAACGTGCCCGCCGCCGCCAGCAAGACTTGAAAAACCAGGGGCAGGCGGTGCAAAGTTTAGAACAAATTGAGCAGGCCATCCACCGCCGCGACTACCAGGATAGTACTCGGGCGATCGCCCCGCTCCGCAAAGCCCCAGACGCCATCGAAATTCAAACCGATGCTCTGAGCGCTGATGAGGTAGTGGCCCAGATTGTCGCCCTTTATCAGCAGATGATGGGCGGATAGGGCAGTTACCCGCTGGTAGGCTGGGATTGGAGTAACCATTGCATTAGAGATTGCCATTCGGGCGATCGCCCCAGGGCATCCGCATCCAGCTGCTTGCCCCAGTTTTGGGAGAAAGCGCTAAAGCTCTCGGCCCAGTGGATGATGGCTTCAATGGTGGAATAGGGGCAATATTGCCAGGCCCGCTGCAAGTGTTCTACCATTTCGGTGGTGTGTCCGGTGTCATAGAGGTACCAGGCAAGCCACACCAGAGTTTCATAGCGGATCTGCCGCTCCATCAGGCGAATTTCTTCTGGTAAATCGCTTCGCTGGAAGAAAGCATCGATTACCGCCACCAGCGATCGCGCCTGGGGCAGACCTTTGTACATGGCGCTTTCTTCATGCTGGCGGTAGCACACGGTTATCTGTTTCAGCCAGGTGGCCCGACAGCCCATGGCCGCCAGCCGCAGCACCAAGTCTGTGTCTTCTGCGGGCGGGAAGCGGGGATCAAAGCCAGCGGCCTGCTCCAGCCAGCTGCGCCGGAACATCATGGCGCTGGGCAGCACCGGCTTCCACCGCAGCCAATGTTCCAAATCCAGGGTGGGCACCGTTTCCCAGGGCGTTACCTCCATCAAAGGTTCGCCCCTGGAACTCACCCGCCGCCAGCCACTATGCACCAGCCCCAATTCGGGCTGGGCGGCAAACACCGCCACCTGCGCCGCCAGCTTTTCCGGTAGGAAATAGTCATCCGCATCCAGAAAGGCCACCAGCTCCCCCTGGGCCAACTGGATGCCGTGGTTGCGGGCGATCGCCACCCCCTGATTTTTTTGTTTGACGTAGCGAATGCGATCGCCATAGGGAGCCAGCACCTGTTCGGTGCGATCGGGCGACCCATCATCCACGACGATGGTTTCAATGGTGGGATAGGTTTGGTTCAGGACACTGTCTACCGCCTGGGCAATATAGCGATCGCACCGATAGGCGGGGATAATGACGCTGACGAGGGGCAGGGGGGAATAATTGGTCATGGCGCTGGTCTGCCCTTCACCCTGGGGCAGGAGTATGGGTAAAATGCCACCCTAGGTTACCCCACATTGGAGTCGCCGCTCGCAAGATCCTTTGAAATCAAGCCGGATTGTCGTCTGATGCCAATCAAATATCCCTGATCAGGGGTTCCGCTTCAAGCGGGACAAGGTTAGCAGGAAAGGAGGGCATGCCGCGCCCGCTTTCCCGCCTTAAGGTGATCTCCAGGAAAAAATTTACCTTCGGTTAAACGATTGGTAGAGCAAATGGCCATTTGCCCTTACGTCGTCTGGTAAAGTCATTTTCCAAAATCTCCTAAGTTGATCTCTCACTGATCAAATCCCGTGTGGCTGTTTTGGTAAGAATCTTTGTAATTTGCCTGGGTTTGAGCTTGGGGTTGGCGTCTAGCATCAAGGCTACCACCCCGGCCACATGGGGAGCCGCCATAGAGGTGCCATCCCACCAGTGAGAACGGGTTTCGGTGGCGGGCAGAATAGAGCGGATATCTGCACCAGGGGCTACCACAAAATCTAGCTTGCGATTGCCCGTGGGGTTAGAAAAGTCTTCCACCCGATTAAACTGGTTCACGGCTCCTACGGCAATCCCCATTCGATGACTAGAAGCAAAGAAAGCTGGTTCACCGGGCTGGGTCGCCCCTAACTCCTGGCGTTCATTGCCAGCGGCAATGACGATGCTCACCCCTTTCTTGCGGGCCAATCGGAGGGCGTCAACAAAAGACGGCGAGAGCTGATAGCCTGGTTCGGCTCCCAAACTCATGTTGATCACCTTGGCCCCATTGTCGATGGCATAGCGGATGCCCGCTTCAATACTGTCCTGGTTGCCGTCGCCATCGTCCCCCAGGACTTTGATGGGCATGATCTTGGCCCTGGGAGCCACCCCGATTGTGCCCCCTGGCTGATTACGGGCCGCAATAATTCCTGAAACCTGGGTTCCATGGCCAATGGTATCCATAGGGTCGGCATCATTGGCGGCAAAGTCCCAGCCGCGCACGTCGTCGATATAACCATTGCCGTCGTCGTCAAGGCCGTTGTTGGGGACTTCATCGGCGTTTTTCCAGATTCCTCGCCGCAGAGCCGGATGGCGATAGTCTACCCCCGTATCCAGTACCGCAACCACCACATCCTTACCTAGATAACCATCAGACCAGGGAGCCATGACATCAAGATACTCAGCGCCCCATCCGGGATTACTTTCTTCCAACCACCGATCTGTAGATTTGGGTGATGGCTTAGTGGAACGACGGGTGGCAGCCTTTTCGACGGCGGCGGCAGCATCGACCAGACCATAGCCATAGGTAAATCCGTAGTTGCGAATTGACCGAGGTTGAAAGGTATCAGCCGTGAGGGTGTAGTTGCCGACTTCGCTACCATTAAAGCTGGTGACGCGAATTTGATAGGTTACCCTGGGCTGAACGACAAAGGTAAGTCGGGAATTGCTGCCTTCAGTATCGTCGTCTTCCAGCAAGACGCGACCTGTGCGGGCGTCTACTACCTGGAGCAAAGTATCGAATTCGGGCGAGCTGAGCTGGATGTGAACCTGCTGCCCCCTGGCAACATCTACAAGCTGGTAGCTGTCTCCAATATCCTGGTTTGCATCTTGCGGGTCGGTGGTGTCGAGGCTGCCGGTGATCATGCCCCGACTTCCCAGAGTGGGGGTATTGGTGGCCCGGAACTGCTCCTGTGATCTGGAATAAAAAAACTGACTGGGGAGGGACGCACGCGATCGCAGTCGAGGAAAGGCATGGAGATTGCCCGACAGCCCACTATCCAGCTTTGATAGGGTTGGAGCGGTGAATTTCGGTAGATGTACGGAACGTGATTTTACGGATGGAGAGACCCCCGCATCCTGCCCAAAAAGTGATTGAGTTGGCAACATCTTGACATAGTGGTAGAGGACAGAGCAGCGCTCAAGACTAACGGGGGCAAGCAAAAGGGGCGATCGCCTGAATAGGCAAACGGCTTTGTTGTCAGGACTGAAATAGTTCAGCCCTGATCAAAGCCTTTTTACTTCTGAGAATTAAAATTGAAAAAAGGGGCTTATGTCAGGATGATTACGGAGGGGAAAATTGGCTGTTCTCCGTAACATTACTCATGATACGTGTTAATACGGAGTTGTCAAGTATTATTTCTCAAAATTTCTCCCCGTATTGCGTGAGCCTACCGTTCGGCAGGGGGTATCCATCCAAGCCGGGAAATCCTGGTTGGATAGGGAGTCAGAAGCCAGGAGTCAGAAGCCAGGAGTCAGAAGCCAGAATTCAGAAGCCAGGAGTCAGAAGCTACGAGGGAGGTGACTTCTGGCTTCTGAATTCTATTCTTGGGAAGCTTCCCGGCTTAAATGTGGATACCCTTGACAGGCACCTACCAGGGTAGGCGGCTGCCGTCCCAGGAGAAGAACTGACCGCTATCGGTATCCGTGAGATTACTGAGAACAGTAAGCAGCTGGGTCACGGTGCGACCGGTGGAAAATAGCTGCTCCGGCGGCACGTTTTTTTGAAAGGGTTGGGAGAGACGGGTATCCGTTGTGCCGGGGTGGAGAGTTACGACAATGGTTTTGGGGCTTTTGCGGCTGTATTCAATGGCAACTGTGCGCATCAGCATATTCAAGGCGGCTTTGGATGCCCGGTAGCCGTACCATCCCCCCAGGCGGTTGTCCCCAATACTGCCAATCTTTGCAGAGAGGGTGGCGAAAATGCTGCGATCGCCATGCTTCAAAACGGGCAGCAAATGTTTCGCCAGCAAGGCGGCGCTGATGCTGTTGACCTGAAAATACCGGGTCAGGTGATCCAAGTCCAGTTGGCGCAGGCTCTTTTCTGGCTGAATGTCGCCCTCATGCAAAAAGCCCACACAGTTCATCACCCAGTGCAGCCTGGGTGTCTGGGCCTGAATCTGCTGAACTGCTGTGGCAATCTGGTCTTCCTGGGTCAACTCCAGGGGGAGGCAAACGAGGCGATCGCCCTGGTGCTCCTGGATCGCCAGTAGGGCAGCGGCGGCAGCCCGATCCCGATAGGTGGCATAGATCGTGGCAACACTTGGATCGCGCAGCAGTGCATTCACAAACGCGAGGCCAATACCGCGATTGGCTCCCACCACCAGCGCATTTGTAGCTTCAACCCCAGGGATTAGCGGCATAGGAGGCAAATTAGCTTATCAAAACTTTACGTTACTTGATTTTAAAGATATATGGCCCTACCGGCTAAGGTTTGAGTGTGGAACCTGGTTGACTGACAAAACTTACGAACCGCTGCCCGGAAGCCCTCACCCTAGCCCTCTCCCGAAGGGAGAGGGAACAAGAGCATTGGTTCGGCTCCCCTCGCCCTCTGGGAGAGGGGTTGGGGGTGAGGGCCACAAACTTTTGTCAGTCAGTCAGGGGGGACACTGATTTTTTGGGAACTTACTGTAGCGTCGAAAGATCCAGCG